>JAZDFP010000282.1:0-10892 GCA_043807745.1 Planctomycetota bacterium | reverse complement strand
AGGAAATGAGAGGGGAATTGGGATACTGGATTTCTCTATAAAATCTTGAAAGTTCGATTTACTTGACTAATCACACCACATCTGATTTAATTAAGAAACTAAAGACGGTAGTTCTTGGAGCATTATAGAGGCTTCTGGGCTTAAACACCAGTTGCGGAATGCGTCCAAGAAGGGGAGTTTTACCCCCAAAATCCGAACGACAAATATTCTTGATATAAGCGGTTTTATAAGTCCATTTTGGTTGTCATAGGGTACGGTATTTTAATAGGTAGCGTTATAATAAACCGACTACCCGAACCGACTGTGCTTTCAACCGTCACTTCGCCGTGATGAAGTTGGGCAATATGTTTTACAATGGCTAAACCTAATCCCGTTCCGCCCATTTCTCTAGAGCGTGATTTATCCGCCCGATAAAAGCGCTCAAAGATACGTGGCAAGTCCTCCTCGGGTATGCCGACGCCATTGTCCTTGACTGTTATTTCTATCGCATTTGATTGCCTAACAGCACTGATTCCTATCAGTCCGTTCTGGGGTGTATATTTGATGGCGTTGTCAAGCAGGTTACCAACGGCTTTTGCCAGCATATCCGGGTCGGCCGATATTTCCGGGCAATCCGCCTGTATATTTTTTATAACGGTATGCTGTTTCTTTTCTATCGCCGGTCGGAAATAGTCAATCACATCATTAATTACCTTCTCCGGTTTTATCGGCCTGATACGGGCAATGCCTTCCCGTGATTCCAGCCGCGATAATTCCAGAAGGTCTTCCACCAGGTTAGCCAGTTGCCGGACATTCTTATCTATGATATTCAGGAATTCCTGCGCTTTTTCCTTGTCATTAAGATTATCTTCTTTGAGCGTTTCCACATACCCTTTGATAAATGTCAACGGGGTGCGTAATTCATGCGAAACATTGGCCACAAAGTCCTTGCGCAATTGCTCGTATTTCAAGGATTCGCTGATGTCATAAATTACCACCATGAAACTGCCCGGCACCTCTTTTATCGGCAGACAATAAATCCTCAGTGGTTTATCCGCCGGCGAGATAATATCTTTATGTGCCGAGGCAGTGGAAGGATTGGCCAAATATTCCTTTACGAAACCGATAAAAGGGTTGTTACGAACGGCTTCCCAAAGATATTTGTCCATGATTTGATTAACATTAACGGCAAGGAGGCTTTCGGCGGCAGTATTGGCGAAGATGATTTTCTGGTTGATGTCAATGGCAATAACGCCTTCGCGGACGCTTGAGAGGACGATATTAAGGGTTGCTTTTTCGCGGTTGATTTCCGAGAAACGTTTTTGGAGTTCATCTCCCATCAGATTAATAGTCTGCGCCAGTTTTCCGACCTCATCATTTGAGGGTGTAGTAACCCTGTCGCTGAAGTCGCCGCGCGAGATTGATTCCGCCGTCCGGACTATCAGGTTGACCGGACGGACAATCTTCTGGATAATCCAGAAGCCCATCAGGACGGCAACAATTACTAAAACCAAGAAGATAACCCCAACCGTTCTATAGACCTGATGGGTAACGATATTAATCTGGTGCAGCGGCAGAGCAACCCGGATAATTTTACCGCCCGGGTCGTCCGGATTAAGCGGATGAGCCAGATATAACATATCAATTAAAACCGTATGACTGAAACGGGTGCTATGTCCCACCCCTGTCCGACGGGCATCAATTACTTCAGACCGGTTATTATGATTTTCCATCGCGGAGATGTCTCCATCCGAATCTGCCAATATTTTCCCGTCTTTATCAATAATGGTTAGTCTGGTTCGGACGGTTTTACCCAATTCTTTAATTTTCACATCAAGCACCTGCCCTTTTTCCGTGATATTGCTCACCACGACCCTGACCAGTTGAACGGTATTATCTAGATGCTGGTTGATTTCTTCAAGATAGGTACGGGTAAACAGGTTAATGGCAATAAGCGACAGGGTTATCAAGGAGATAATAATCAGAGTGAGGTAAGTAAAAAAGAGTTTAGCGAACAGGCTATTTTTAAACATCGTTTGATTCCTTGAATTTATAGCCGACGCTCCTGACGGTTTCAATTAAATCCTTATATTTACCGAGTTTTCTTCTCAATGAGGTGATATGGACGTCAATGGTCCGGTCAATGACCATAGCGTCGTCGCCCCGGCCGGCGGTAATCAGGTCGTCCCGTGAAATCACTTTACCCGGGCGGTTAGCAAGGTGCCAGAGCAGATTGAATTCGGTATTGGTCAGTTCAATCTTTTTATCTTTAACCGTCACGGTACGTCCGGAATAATCTATAACTATATTGGAGACCTTGAGCTTGGTTTTGTTTTTCTGCTGTTCAAATCGGCGCATAACCGCTTTGACGCGGGCAACCAGTTCACGCGGGCTGAAAGGTTTGGTGATGTAATCATCCGAGCCCAATTCCAATCCGAGGACCTTATCGGTTTCCTGGGCACGAGCGGTCAGCATTATTATCGGGACCTGCGATGTCTCAGGCATTAATTTAAGTTTCTTGCAAACATCCCAGCCGTCCATCTTGGGAAGCATAATATCCAGGAGAATCAAATCGGGATTGTGCCGGCGCGCGATATCCAATCCTTCGAGTCCGTTTTTGGCTCCGATAACTAGATAACCCTCTTTTGAAAGATGGTGGTCAACCAGTTTTATCAGGTCTTTTTCGTCGTCTATAACCAGTATGGTTTTCATTTTCGTTTCTGTTCCTCGTGATGATGCCGAACATCCTTGCCTTCTACTATATAAATCACTTCTTCGGCAATATTAGTAGAATGGTCGCCGATTCTTTCCAGATTCCTGGCAATGAGTATCAAGCAGAGCGATGGCTGAATTGTTTTGGGGTCTGATATCATATAGGTTAATAACTCCCTGAAAATCTGCTCTTTAAAGGCATCCACCTTGTCGTCCGAATTAAGCACCTTTTGCGCCTTTTCTACGTCCTTGTGGATATAGGCATCCAGACTCTCCCGCACCATCTGCTGGACAATATCCGCCATTATCGGGATATCCACCAGCGGTTTTAACTGAGGGTATTGTAACAAAATGACGGTATTCTGGCCGATATTAATCACCTGGTCGGCAATCCGCTCCAGATCGCTGTTAATCTTGGAAGCCGCAATCAAAAACCGCAGGTCCGTCGCAACCGGCTGCATCCGGGCAATAAGCGTCACCACGTCGTCATCTATTTCTATCTGCAATTTATTAATCTCTTTTTCCTTCGGGTTAATGTTTTCAAGAACGGAATTGTTGCGGTCAATCAGTGATTTGACGGCAATGCGTATCATCTCTTCCACGATGCTTGCCATTCGGATAAGTTTCTCGTTAATCTTTATTGCTTCTTGGTCAAAATGTCGTTCCATATTATTTAATCTCCTTTCCGTAAATTCGCTGATAATGTTCCTGATATACATTCTTCGGTATCATTTTATACGCCAAATAAAGTAAAAATGGTACTATTATTATATCATCAATCTGCCCCAGTACTGGAATAAAATCAGGTATAATATCAATGGGTGACAGAGCATAAACTACGGATAGACCGATAATCCAACGGGCTAAACGCGGAGTCCGTTTATCCGCATAAATTGCACGATATAATGCGATTCGCTTCTTTAATTTCTCAGTTGCCTTTTTTATCATAGTACTTTAATTATTTAGCCATATCGCCCGGTAATATAATCCTCTGTTTTCTTATTCTGCGGTTTAGTAAATACCTGCGCGGTTTCCCCGAATTCTATTTGTTCACCCAGCAGGAAAAACGAGGTATAATCAGAAACACGCGCTGCCTGATGCATATTATGCGTAACTATTATTATCGTATAGTCCTTTTTAAGCTCACGAATTAATTCTTCTATCCGGGCAGTTGCCTGCGGGTCCAAAGTAGAGCAGGGTTCGTCCATTAAAACAACCTCTGATTTGGCGGCAATCAACCGGGCAATGCAAAGTCGCTGTTTCTGTTCCAGAGACAGTCTCATTGCCGACTTGTTGAGATTGTCTTTCAGTTCATCCCACAAAAGAACCGCCCTCAAACTCCGCTCCACAACTTCATCGCAATAATCCCTTGCGGAATCACAGTGAATCTTCTCAGCGAAAATTACATTTTTATAGATGGATAACGGAAATGGATTGGGTCTCTGGAATACCATTCCGACTTTCTTGCGTAGCGTGACCAAATCGGTTTTTGGGTCAAGGATATTTTCATTGTCAATTAATACTTCGCCGGTCGTGCGGACGCCTTCTACCAAATCATTCATCCGGTTGAGTACCCTGAGCAAGGTGGATTTCCCGCAACCGGAAGGCCCGATAATAGCCGTGATGGCTTTTTCTTCAAAAGCGGTATTGACATCCTTCAATGCCTGGAAATCACCATACCACAAATTTAAATTGTTGACTGATATCTTTTTCATTTATCCGAATTTTCCGCTGATATAGCCGTCGGTTCGCTTGTCGGACGGTGCAGTAAAGATTTTATCTGTCTTATCTAGCTCAACCAGTTCACCGGACAGGAAAAATGCCGTTCGGTCAGCAACTCGGGCGGCTTGTTTGACGTTATTAGTTACCAGGACTATTGTGTAATATTTCTTCAATTTTAGCATTGCTTCCTCAACCTTGGCGGTGGAAATCGGGTCGAGACCCGAACAGGGTTCGTCAAACAGTATTACCTCCGGCTCAACTGCCAGTGTCCGAGCAATGCACAGCCTCTGTTGTTGCCCGCCGGATAATTTAAAAGCCGATTCATTAAACCGGTCTTTGACTTCATCCCAGATATAAGCATGATTCAATGCTCTCTCAACAATCACCTGAAGTTTCTGCTTATTCTTTATTCCATGCATCCGGGCGCCGTACGCCACATTATCAAAAATTGACAAGGGCAGAGGCAACGGCAAGGCAAAAACCATCCCGACCTTTTGGCGCAACAACTCAACATTCGTATCTTTGATATTTGTTCCATCAAATTCAATTATGCCGTCAGTTTTCGAGTTCGGCTCAAGTTCATTCATCCGATTAAGCGACCGCAGAAAGGAGGTCTTGCCACTATTTGATGGACCAATAATACTAAGGATTTCATTGGATTGGATCTGAATATTAATGTTCTTTAATACCTGAATCTTATCAAACCAAACATTAAGATTTCTACTGTTAATTTTTACCATTTCTTTTTCTTCCTGAATTTAGAACGGATAATAATAGCCGTCAGATTAACGAATAAAACCATGGTCAACAGAACCAGGGCTGTTCCATACCTAATTTTTTCATCTACATTCGGTACTTGAGTGGATATAACATAAAGATGATATGGCAACGCCATTGCCTGGTCAAAGATGGACTTGGGTAATTGAGGCAGATAAAAAGCCGCCACGGTAAAAAGTATCGGAGCGGTTTCACCGGCAGCTCGTCCGACACCTAAAATCGTGCCTGTTAAAATCCCAGGTATGGCATTAGGCAAAACGATATGTCTGATGGTCTGCCATTTGCTTGCGCCTAATGATAAACTCACTTCTCGGAAAGAATACGGAACACTTTCCAAGGCTTCCCGTGAAGTAGTAATGATAATGGGCAGAACCATTATTCCCAGCGTGAGCGAGCCGGCAATAATCGACGCTCCGAATTCCAGAAACACCACAAATAAAGCCAGTCCGAAAAGCCCGTAGATTACCGAAGGCACACCGGCCAGGTTGACGATGGCCAGTTTAACTATCCGATTCAGTAAATTATCTTTGGAATACTCGCTGAGATAAATTGCGGCAAGAAGCCCAATAGGTAAGGCAAAAATAATAGCGCCAAAAACCAGATAGATTGTGCCAATAATTGCAGGGAAAATTCCGCCGGCGCGCATTCCCTCTCGCGGCACGTCCATTAGGAAACTCCAGTTTATGGCCGGTGCCCCTTTTTGGATTATAATTACCACCACCAGACCAACGGGCACAACAATTAGCAGAGTTGCTAAAAACAAGAGAGCGAAAGCAATCTTCTGTGTTTTCTGTGGATTAATTTTCATTGTTTTCTATGTAGGAATATATCTGCTGTTACATTAATGCCAAAACTTATTATAAAAAGAACTATCCCTATGGCAAATAGAGCAAAGTAATGCTCGCCGCCCACGACTGCTTCGCCCATCTCGGCCGCAATAGTGGCGGTTAAAGTCCGGACCGGCTGCAAAATACTAGTGGGGATACTTGCGGCATTACCGGTAATCATCATCACCGCCATAGTTTCGCCCACGACCCTGCCGATTCCCAGCATTACTGATGCTAAAATACCTGAAGACGCGGCTGGCAGAATGACCCGCCAGATAGTCTGCCAGTGAGTCGCACCCAACGCAAAGGCGCCTTCCTTGTAACTCTTGGGCACGGAATAAAGCGCATCTTCAGCAATGGAAACTATGGTTGGCATTGCCATAAACGCCAGGATAATTGAACCAGATAAAGCTGTTAATCCGGTAGGCAACCCAAAAATGCTTTTAACCATCGGCACCAAGGTTACCATTCCGATAAATCCCAAAACTACGCTTGGTATTGCCGCCAGCAATTCAATCGTCGCTTTTAGGATTTCCTTAATTCTCTGGGGTGCTACTTCGGCAATGTAAATTGCACAGGCAACGCCGATTGGAACGGATATAATCGCCGCGCCGATGGTCACCAGCACCGAACCCAGAATTAACGGGAGAATACCCAACTGGGGCGGCTCTGAAATCGGATACCAACTTTTACCGGAAATGAATTCGGGGAAACTTACTGACTTGAATACCGATAGTCCTTCCTTGAGCAGGAACAGGAAAATAAGTATCACAAAAAATATAGAAGCCAGACCGCAAATCAGGATAAGTTTCTCAATAATAAATTCTTTTATCTTCCGCATAGATACTTATTTTACTTCGTTAACCTGAATAGGCACAAAATCGGTTTTTAAGACAATTTCCTGTCCTTCTTTGGAAAGAGCAAAATCTATCAATTCCCTGGTTAAACCCTTCGGTTCTCCGTTTGTGTACAGGAATAATGGCCTAGATATAGGATATTTGCCGTTAAGCACATTCTCAATTGTCGGTGTCTCGTATTCCGAGTTCTCATCCTTTGCCACCGATATCGGTTTTTGCCTGGTCGAAATATAACCCATACCGTAATAACCTATCGCAGCAGGATTCCCGGCTACCTCTTCGGCGATTGCCTGTGAAGAAGAAAGCATCAAGGCGTTGTGAGCGAATTCCTCCTTGCTATTAGGGTCATTTTTGCGCAACACATGCTCTTTGAAATAAACATGCGTCCCGGAATTAACCTCGCGGGACAGGATGACAATCTTGGCATCTTTGCCGCCCAGGTTTTTCCAATTTGAAATCCTGCCAGTAAAGATATCTGCCAATTGGGCAATGGTCAACTTGCTGACCGGATTTGCCGGATTAACAACTACGGCTAACCCATCTAAGGCAACCTTTATTTCAAATGGATTTATACCCTTCTGCTTTGCCAGAGTGATTTCCTTTTCCTTGATATTCCTTGAAGTCATGCAAATATCACAGGTGTTGCTGATTAAACTGGAAATTCCTGTGCCGGAACCGCCTCCGGTCACAGCCACCTCCTTTTTAGGATTTTTCTTCATAAATACTTCAGCCCATACCTGAACCAGATTGACCATCGTATCAGACCCTTTTATCTGGATACTGGTTTTTGTTTCGTTTTGCACCTGTTTGGCCGCGTCATCCCGGCCGCACCCCAAAATACCCATTGCACCTATTAGCCCTGTTAGTAATACCTTTTTCAGCATATAGTCTCCTTTCATAGATTACTATAGTTCTTGCTCATAAATTTATCTTAGACAGCGCTTGATTAACTCCATAAAAAATCTTTCCCTGGGTAATAGTTCATGCTCCTTATAAGTTTTGATAATCAAGTATATTTGAATAACTACCGGCAGGGCTATAATTATTAATCCAATCCATTTCATACAGCCCTCCTTTCACCGCTAATATATTACAAAATATGTATTATGATTTTATTAAGAAATTGTTAAATCTTGGTTAACGGTATTTATCAGGGTCATCTTAATCATATTACTTCTCACTACCTTTCTGAAAGCCAATGTAAATTAGGCAGGTTAAGAAAATATAAAGCTACGATGAAATTATAGTAAAGCGTAAAAGAGGATGGAGAATGTACTATTAAGTTGTGTTAATGAATATTGTGTTTTGTTCCAAATCTTAAGATATCCGATATCTTACTATAATTACCCCAAAATTATTTCAGATGCGACACCTTTTATCACAATGCGACATGTTTTGTCGCACATATTAGATAGATTAGATATGATAATCTAATAAATAAGGAAGTTATTATAGATTAGATAACTATGTACGAATATTTATCTCCTCAAGAACGACTGGAAATGATATCACGAATTTTATTAAAGGGTATATTTTATCTCCAAGATAAACAGCGTCTTGAAAATAAAAAACTAACCGAATCCAATCAATCCGTAGTGGTTCCTAATGGAGGTAAAGATGTTGCGCTTACTTCGGGCAACTTTAAGAAACCGGTTAATTGACAACTTCTGGGTAAATTTACCATAGGTCGGAGTCGTCGTTCTGATAAATAGATATCAGATGGTTTTTAATATTCCAAAACTCTTGGAGGAACGATAAAAACTGAAGAAATTACGTTAATTTTTCCGTAAAACTAATTCCATTTGGGATTTCCTGTATATTTTATTTTTCTTGACAGATAATACAAAATATAGTATTTCGTCAAGTAGACAAAAAAGGATACCTAATAGAATGACATTTAAAGAACTATATCAGTCGCTAGAAAAAAACGGGCTATATGTTTTCTCAGCCGGGGATGTCCGCTCATTTTATAGAAATGAAAGCGGGGCTAACCTGAAAAGGTCAATCCTCAGGTGGAAAAATAGAGGATGGCTTTACACCCTGAAAAGAGGATTATACGAACTCACCTATCCCAAGGATTTTACCATTCCGGATATGTATATTGCGAATAAATTATACAGCCCATCTTATATTTCGCTGGAAACAGCGTTATCGTATTACAGCATTATTCCTGAGGTTTCGATGGCGGTAACCTCTATTACCACCAAATCGACCAGGAGATTCAAGAACAAGCACGGCCTTTTTATTTATCACGCCATTCAGACGAAGGCATTTACTGGCTATTATGTGGAAAAAAACGGCTCATTTAATATTCTGATTGCTGAGCCGGAAAAGGCATTAATTGATTATTTATATTTCAGGGCGCACCGTAATAAGCAATTTAATCCGGCAGAAGAAAGATTAGATAGAGGAATAATCGCCCGGCTCAACCGAAAAAAACTAAAAAAATATGCTTCATTATATAACATCAACCAGAAGGAACTATATGCTTACTTATGAATCATTAATAGAACAGGCAAAATCAAGAGGGATGCCTCATACTAAAATCAGGGGTATTTTGAGAGAGTATCTGCAGATTCTAATACTCAAGGAACTCAATAAAGCCAAATTAGGAAGGAAACTCTATTTTACCGGCGGAACCTATTTGCGTTTAGTTCATAACCTTAAAAGATTCTCTGAGGACTTGGATTTCAATACAGGCGCTGTAACTGAAAAAGGATTTGCAGGATTGCTTGAAGAGACAAAAACCGGATTAAGCCGGTTAGGCATTAAATCAAGGGTGGAATTTAACCATTGGGATAATATATTCGCGGCAAAACTTATCTTCCCTGAAATAGAGAAAAAATACAATGTCGTATCGGCGTATTCAAAAAAAGAAGGCATAGTTATTAAAGTAGAGACGAATAAACCCAAATGGAATATAAAAACCGTGACCGAGATGGTATCGGGATTCGGAGAATTCTATCCTTGTATCTGCACCGATATTGGGGCTTTATTTGCAGACAAGATTGACGCCTTGACGAAGAAAAACAGGGGACGACATCTATACGATATTATTTTTATGCTTGCTAATAAATATCCGATAGACAAAAAGATATTAAGAGTTTTAGGTATCAGTAAAAATCCTCTGGAGGTAATTACGCAAAGAGTAAAAGGTTTAACAAAAACAGAATTAGAAAAGCAGGCGGAGGCATTAAGACCGTTCTTATTTGAAGAAAGCGAGGCGAATTTTATTATAAATGCGCACGATATTATACCATCTCTGATAGCAAAATATAAAACCTGATTATTTATTCCTTAACGATATTTTTACCTTCAAAACAAATGTGCAATCCAGAACTCTATTAAAAGGTATCTTTTATCTTCAATTTAAAAGTAACCCTGAAAATGCACGGTTACTTAAAGCCATCCGTGATAATCAAACTGTAGAGGTTGCTAGTACTGACAGAGGTAATGACTTGGAATCAAACAACTTGGAAAAGGCGGATAACTGACGCTTTGGAGGTAAATTTATAAAAGGTCTCAGTCTCCGCTCCGGCATAGATATGTTAGATGTTTTCATGTATTCTAATATTTTGGGATGTAATTTCAGGAGGTTAATAATTTGAGTCATTCTGGCTCGACTAACGATTTTCCGCTGTTCTTTGAAAAATTGGTTACGGGATAGGCAGTGCCGTTCTCTCAATGCTGTTTGATAGAGGAGAGCGAGTTGGACTGCCTCGGAAACCGTCTGATTTGGCTTTTCAGGAGGGAATAAGTCCTTGATATTGATTGCTGATTTAAAATATTGACTTCTATCAAGGTTCTTGTTAAAGTAAAATAAGGTATTGAGGAACTTGTTTCCCCTTCTGAAGGCGTTCGGATTTTCCGAGCATAAGGGGAGTTTAAAATTTTATGGGGGCTTAATGCCCTCACATAAATTTTAACTTCTTGTTACGTAGTACGAGAACCTGCAAGTAGATGAGTTTACACTGAGTGAAACGAAGTGCCTATGAGCAAATGGTATGTGTATCTCTGT
>JAZDFP010000281.1:0-4445 GCA_043807745.1 Planctomycetota bacterium | reverse complement strand
ATACGCCATATACTTGACCTCTATAATACGCATACTTAACCTCTATACGCCATATACTTGACCTTTATGACACGCATACTTGACCTCTATACGCCATCTACTTGACCTCTATAACACACATACTCGCCCCCTATACACCATCTACTTGACCTCTATATTGCAGAAGTTCGGGGGTTAACCAAATTAGAAAAACTGACAAGAGGAACTGCGGCGGTGGTGGTTACCGTAAGAAATGAAACCACAGATTACACAGATTAATGCTGATAAGAAAAGCAAGAAAACTTTGTAACCACGAATAGACACGAATGAACACTAATAATTGGGATTTTATTATATTTAGTATTTTTCGTGTGTATTCGTGTTAATTCGTGGTTGCATTTTTATACTTTCCTATACTGCGGGAAAACAGGAAATGCAACGGTGGTTGGTCGGAGTTATTAGGTATGGCGTCACCAGAATTCCCGCCAGTAAACGTAACCGACGCCTTTAATTTAGGAAAAATGACGCCTTGCAGAGCAATAAAATAGCGGGATGTAGAAATTCAAATGTGTCCCGCAGGAAAATGTGTCCCGCAGGAATAAATACTACTTATTTCTTGCTTGACAATTCTTTCATCATTGAAATGAATTCTGGTAAATAGTCTTTAATAGATTTAAATTTAATTTTTTCCTCATACTCATATCGTGTCCATTTTTTCTTGCGAGTAATTTCCAAATTACCTTGTTTGCGTTTTTTGAGAAAGAGAACTACTTTAGAGGGAATATCATATAATGTCATCCCTAATAAAATATTATTTTTATCAGTCTTAAACCATAAGGAATAACCATCTTTTAATGAAATATAAAAATAGTCATCGTTGGTACCAATGTAATGATTAATTCTCTTGCCCCATAATACTTCTATATAGTTTATGAACTCTTCTTTTGCCTTTTCAATGGCAGAGCAGTATTTCAGGTATAAAAGACCCTTTTCGGTAAAATCACTCATTATCATCCTCCTTATCATTTTCTTGCAGAATACTTTTAAGTTTGAAGTAATCTGCGTTTTTATATTCTTCATTATAAAAGAATTCTCTGCTATTATTTGATGAGAATTTATTTACCTTGAGATTAAATATAACAGAAGAAATAACATTTTTTAGTACCGATGTTTTAGATTTCTTTAACAACGGCGATAGAACTTTATTTATTACTTGTTCCCATTTTGCCGGCTTAAATCCCTTGTGTCCTTTCTCATCGTATACTTTTTCGTCGGGCTTATCACCCCATAAAGTTAGAAATATAAAGAATTTATTTGGCTTTTTTACTTTTTCATCACTCCATCTCTCAAAGTATTTTTCTATTTGTCCGGGGTTTGCACCAGAACCTATTTTAATCTCTATTACGCAAATAAATTTATAGCCAGTTATTGTTAAGTCTGGTCTATCACCACCCTCTTGTTTTTCCGCTTCTACTTCAACGCCATCTTCTAATTTAAAGTCAAATTCGTCATTGACTATATTTTTCAGGAATAGACCCAATGGCTTAAATCCTAACTTATGCGAACCGTTAGGGTCAAGGAGCCATTCCATAAATTGAGTGTATGATTCTTCACTACGAGCAATGCCAAAAACATCCTGATAATTTATGTCGCTTCTTATAGATGTGATTTCTGATAACTTATTCATTATCTCATCACTTTCTTTCTTATATAAAGGTAGATAGGACTTATAGAACTGATTCAGCCGATGTTTTATATCGCTACCATCATTATCTTGTATCTTTCCAAACTCTTGGGCGAATTGTTCAATAGAGCCGATAACATTATCTTGATTATCGTCGTTGCCTGTTATTTTATCATAGTTTTCTGCAAAACTCTGGATTTCTGATGTCAATTCGCCGGCTTCTCTGCTCTTGACCTCACAATATTTCCTGTAAAATTGTTTTATGCTATTTTTTGTCATCGTATAAACATTATTTCTCTTTTTCCTTCAATTTAGACAGCGAAACAATTTCCGATTCTTCTATCATACCGAACTTCATTACCTTTTTAATCAGGTCTTTGGTCCAGAGATTCTGCATTACAACATCCTCCAGAACACCGGTATCAAGAACAGATACTTCTTCCCATTTATCTGCATTCTTGATGATTCCATTCAATTCCACCCGTTCAGGTTCATTCTTGCCCGGAAACTTTATCTTACTTGAGAACCTGATTTTTGCCTGATAGTCGTTACCTTTGACCGCTTCAACGGTATGCTTTTTGGCATATTTGAATAACGCTTCTTCTATTTTCCCTTCTTCTTCCTTAATTGCCTCTATCTTTTCATCTGCCGCCTTTTTTATATCCCACCTTTTATCACGTAAGGCAACCAATTTATTGACCAATACCACACCCGGCTCTTTCAGATATTCATTTACCGGTAATGCCGCTACTTTATAAAGATGTTTCCGCTTCGGGCAGAGGTCAGGATATTCGCACCAATCACAGAGAGTTGATTCATTAGCAAAAAAGTCTTTGGCAGATTCTATATTTTCAACTAATTTAATAGTATCTTTAGCCAGATTATTAAGTTGTTCTTTTGTGCGGGTGGAAACAAGGTCTTTATCAAAGGCAAGATAATGCCAGATTAACTTTATATTTTTAGCATCGGGCCATTTCTCTTTTATCCCGAGATGATAAAATCCTAATTGGCGGTCATTATCTACATCTTCCTGCGTAGGCAGATGAGCCGATGTTTTATAATCGTGGATGCCGTAAGTCTCGTTTTTGGTTTTAGAGAGCCGGTCAATATAACCCTTAATTTTATATTTACCTTTGTTATCCAGAGGAAAATTGACGACTATCTCGGTGCCTATAGTTATGTCGTGGTCAAAGGGCGCATAACGTTGGTAATAGTTTTCAATAAATTTCCTGCCCATCTGGCGATAGTCTTTGGAAGATAACTCTTTTCTGGTAATAAAAATAGTATTGTTCCAGTTGGTATCCCAGTTCTTATCATAATAATCCAGCAGTTCTTTAAGGGTATTTAATTTGGTGAAGCGCAGGTCATTATAGCATTTTTCTAATGTATCGTGAACGCGGGAACCAAGAAATGCCTCAATTCCCTTTTCTTCTTCTCTTTTGATGCCGTCAATGTATGAAAACTTATATTTCAAGGGACATTGCTCGTATGTAGAAAGACGAGAATGAGAGTATGTTGGCATATTTATAAGAATTATTATTTAACCCAATTGACTTTCTGTCGGGCGTGTTTGATGGTCTGCATTTCCTCGGTGTATCTTCTCATTACTTCCAGCGCAAATTGTTTAGGGGCTATTTTATAATCGTTCAAACCGGCCGTCTTGACCGGCGTTCCTTTGGTAGAGATGTTAATCGCAAAATGAATCATAGTTGAGACCGGCGAGGCGGTTGCAATGGAGATTGAGAGTTTGGCGTTATCCCTACGGGAGGCTGCGCACTGCGTTTTGCGTTTTGCGTCTTGCGTAATAGTGTATAAATCATCTCCTATTCTCTTGAAGTTTTGCCCAGCGGGTCCGCCTTTGGCGGAAACATAATCGCTTAACACATCTTTAATAATAGTAGTCAGCAATCTTTGTCTCAAGATGGTTTTTTCCAGGTCGTTATCAAAATGTTCAATGATAAAATGGAGCATCAAAGAACCGCAGATTTTATGTTTAGCACGAATATCCTCAACATCAACCATCAGGGTTTTGGGGATATTACAGGGACCGATAAAGGCAACGATGCTGTCGCCGAGGATACCGAAGTTCTTATATGCCCAGAGTGATGATAATTGCGAGCCGTTGTATTTGATTTTTGTAGGTAGGAATGCTGATATCATTTTAATATAGCCACCGATTACACATTAGTTGATACGGTGATAAGTTGATAGGTAGATAAGGTGATAAATAAAAATCTTATCAACTTATTATAGTTTTGTTTTACTTCTGAGTTTCCTTCCATTTTTCCCATTGCTTGATATCCCTGCCGAAATCCTGTTTGGTAATCGTTTTGAGCGCCTGAAGTGAAGCATAAGCCACAGATTGGTTAATATCGTCCAGTTGCTGAATCAATCCGTTAATTGCCTTGGGGTCGCCTATTTTTTCCAATGCCTGAGCGCAATGATGGCGCACCTCAATATTGTTATCGTGTTCTAACAGGTCAAGAAGTTTCGGAACTGCCGTGTTATCTCTCATTTCACCGAGAGCCCAAACCGCTTCCTGACGGAGAAAAACATCATTGTCTTCCGTTGCCTTAATTAAAGCAGGCACGGCTTGCGTATAATGGTATTTTCCCAGATACTGGGCGCATTGCGCCCGGACCATAGCATCAGGGTCTTTCTGGAGTAATTCTGTAAATAAACTCAGGTTTGAAGATGCTGTTTTAAGACAAGCCATTTTATCTACGGCTTTGCGTCTGCTATCAGGATTAGGAGAATTAATAGAAGGCGACGAACATGCTGA
>JAZDFP010000280.1:0-5279 GCA_043807745.1 Planctomycetota bacterium | reverse complement strand
ATTCATATGGGAAGCGTTTTTTTGGCTCCTGGGCGGCCACACTACAGGCTGCTAACCTTGACCCGAAACAGTTCTACCTGAATCGGATGTCCTGTTATGGATTTGGTCCTAATAAGGAGTTGTCTTTGCTCGCGAGACACGCACCGTAATTTATTAATGAGGTGACATACACCATTCCGCCTCAGGGACGGATGAACTGATTGAATTAGGCTAAATTATTGCGTTGTTTCTTATCTGCTTGTAGCAGGTAGGCGGGATCACATAGGGGTAAGGCGAAATTAATTAGATTTAGCATTTAACTTGTTTGGCATATGGAGTTGATTACTTAGTAGGGATATTTATGCCTTTATACGAATATCAATGTCAGAAATGTAAAAAGGTATTTGAAATGCTTGTCCGTAGTGATAAAGATTATAAAAATATTATATGTCCTTATTGTAATAATAAAAAAGCAGATAAGATGTTCTCTACTTTCGGGACCAATTCTGATCAGAGGAATTATGCTGATACCTCACCAGTATCATCTTCATCCTCCCCGACCAGTCAGGCAGGTAAATCAGGTTGTAAATCCTGTTCCGGAGGCACCTGTTCTACCTGCAAGTAATTGAGAAAGGAATGTTTTGATGCATCAATTATGGGCGCCATGGAGGAGTTCTTATATAAATTTAAGTCCCCAACATAAAAAACACTGTTTTCTTTGTCAGACATTAAAGGAAAAAAAAGACCAGAAGAACTTTCTTCTTAAACGCGATAAAACATGTTTTGTGGTTATGAACCTTTTTCCTTATAATGTCGGTCATCTTTTAATCGCTCCCAATGCACACAAGGCAAATCTTGAAGATATGGAATCGGATGAGATGCTGGATTTATTCAAGACAACTATCAAAATGAAAGGGGTACTTACTGAGGTTCTAAAGCCGGAAGGGTTTAACATAGGTTTCAATATAGGTGCCGTGGCTGGTGCTGGTCTGGTTAGTCATTTACATCTTCATCTGGTGCCCCGCTGGAAGGGTGATACTAATTTTATGCCGGTTATATCTGAAACTAAAGTAATTTCACAATCATTATTAAAACTTTATAAGAAATTACAGAAGAAAATATGATTTATAATTATATTTTTTCTTGACATTTAATTATTATTAATCATATATGGAAATGAATTATTCATAATGAAAGGAGTAATAAATATGAGGAAACTTAAAGGGAATTGGATTGACATCTTTAACGGATTTTCAGTAGCGTTAGATGTTAAAAAGATGTTTGCCGGATTTGTGGGCTTATTATTTACTTTAGTTATAATTGGTCTTATTCCTGTATTTACGACCATTTGGTGGATTTATCCTGGCATAAAAAACTCGTCGTCTAGTCTTTCCGAACTTTATCTTGGGTCTATAAATGCCATATTAGCCGGAACATGGTGGAAGGTATATCTTTTCGCAACGGTGTTGTATTTTCTTTTACTTGTGGTGTGGTCTTATTTTGGTGGTATTATCACTCGGATCGCGGCTGTTAATATTACTAAAGATGAAGGATTGGAATTCAAAAAGGCACTGGCATTTACTAACAAAAAACATTTTTCTTTCTTTTCACCATTTATTTTTGCCATTTTAGGATTCTTATTTTTCTTCCTCTGTAATTTCATCGGCGGTCTTGTTGGGCTTATTCCTTATGCAGGCGAAATAGTTGTTGCGTTATTTTTACCGTTTGCTATTCTTTCAGGTTTTATTATGGCTTTCATTCTTATTGGTTTTATTTTCGGCTCATCATTATTCTATCCGACGATTGCCGTAGAGTCTTCTGATGCATTTGATGCGGTTAGCCGTAGTTTTCAGTATATTTTTGCCGAGCCATGGCGTTATATCTGGTATTGTCTGGTGGCTAAAGTATATGGGATATTAACCACGGCATTTGTCTGGGTATTTGGATTATTAATGGTTCATTTGGCATTACTTGCCGGTGCCAAAGGGATGGGAGTCAAATTTCATGAAATTATCTCCTTGACAGGAATATCTTGTTGCTCAATAACACCACCTGCTGATCCTTCTATTACCTACAAGATTTCAGCATTTATTATAATGGTATGGTTAGTGTTGGTGACAGGACTGATTATTTCTTATGCTATTTCATATTGTTTTTCGGCTTCTACAATAATATATCTGCTATTAAGGAAAAAGGTTGATGATATTGAAATGACTGAAATTTATACGGAAGAATCACAAGAAAGTGATTTAACCGCTATGCCTCAAACAAGTTCTACCCCGACGACAGAGACTCCACAAAAAGATTCTGCAGAAGATAAACCTTCTACAACGTCGTAGTCAACCCGGCCAAGTGGGTTTGAGTCTCTATCGCCTTATAGCATAAATGGTGAATCTGCACGCTAAAATAAGTGCATTTATAATCATATCAGCCGTTCTCATTTTTAACATTTCGCAGGTATATGGTTTGACTCCTCGTGAAAAGAATAAAATTGAGCATCTTATAGAAGACAACAAACTAACCGAAGCACAAAAACTAGTACAAAAACTTCTACAAGAAAACCCGTTAGATGCGGACCTACATTATAAATTAGGCGAAGTCTATCAGGCACTTGATGAAACAGATATGGCGTTGCGGGAATTCCAAATCATACTTTCTATTGATAGTTTTTATTATGATGTTTATTACGATATCTGGAAATATCAATACGATAATGCAAAAGATGAATCAGAAAAGAGTAAACTTAAATCTGAAATAGATGAGAAACTCACTTCAATGTTTCAGATAAAAACACCGACAGATAAATTATATGCACTTGCTTTTTTTACCTATGACATGTTAAAAAACAAGGGAAAACGTGATGAAATACGTAAGATGCTGCTCAAAGAATATCCCGAGAGTGAAGTAATTGGGAATGTGGGACAACAGGCTTTTGAAAATATTCTTGAAGAATCAGACCGTTCTAAAAGGGTTATTCTCACTGAACAATATATCAACGATTTTCCGACTCATTCTATGACCGAAACGGCGTATAGAATGGTATTAGGATATTACTGGAAGGATTCACCTAACAAGGACAAAATCCTAGAATATACTACTCGTTGGATAAAGCAGAATCCCGCATCACCTATTGCTTTGCGGATTTCTGCACGGGTTTTAAGCGAGATGGATATGGAAATTGATAATGCGATAAGATGGGCGCAAGACTGCGTTAAATTAGTCCGCAGAGATAATCCACAAAAACTAAGTTGGTATTACGAATGGCAATGTCCTAATGATGTTAGATTGTTTGAGGCTTTTGATACATTAGGATGGGCTTATTTTAAGAAGGGTAATTATCTAAATGCTGATAAATATTTATCTGAGGCATTGACATGTTTTAATTCCGATAACCGTATCTGGTTCCATCTTGGTAAATTGTATGAAAAACAATCAAAACCTATGATGGAGATACTAAGGACGTATGTTCAGGCTCTTATCTGTCGTGATGATATTTTGGAAGTAGCTGATTCCATCAAAAATCTATATAAGGGAAATTATCCGGAGATTTCTGACGAGACGCTTAATGCATTATACAAAAATCTTCATCAGACTTTTGCTGATTCCGACGGATTACCATTTTTTACCGATATTACCGCAGAAGCAGGGTTTGATAAAGCATTTGGTTATCGTGTCGCTTGGGGTGATTATAATAATGATGGTTATCAGGATATACTACTTGATGGTTGTCGTCTCTGGTGTAATAATGGCAGCGGAACATTTGAGGAAGTTACTAAAGAATCTGATATTACCGGAACTTATACCGGTGGTATCTGGGCTGATTACAATAATGACGGTTATCTTGATTTCTTTTCTGCAGGTAACGCTGATGCTCTCTGGCGTAATAATGGTGACGGAACATTTACCAATGTAACAACGGAAATAAATCCTAAATTAAACGATGGTTATCCCAGCGAAGGTGCTGGATGGGGTGATTACAACCACGATGGATTTGTTGATTTGTATGTAGCAAACTATGAACAACCATTTCCTGTGGGGACTCCGGATTTTCTATGGGAAAATATTCGGGGTAAAGTATTTAAAGATGTAACTACTGAAGCCAAAATTATTCCACCTAAAAATAGATGCGGTAGGGGTGTCAGTTGGGCTGATTATAATAATGACGGGCTACTTGATATATTCGTTTCTAATTATAGACTCAATCCTAATTTCCTGTGGAAAAATAATGGAAACGGCACATTTACCAATGTTGCCAAAGAGGTAGGTGTGGAAGGTATTCAAGTAAAAGGTTGTTACGGACATACTATTGGTTCTGATTGGGGTGATTATGATAATGATGGCAATCTTGATTTATTCCAGGCAAATCTTGCCCACCCGCGTTACATTACATTTTCCAATATGAGTTTGTTGCTAAAGAATAGTGGCGTTCCTGATTATCGTTTCACCGAACATCGTAAAGAGTGTGGAATTAGTTTTGAAGAAACTCATTCTGACCCGGCTTGGTTTGATTTTGATAATGATGGGTTGCTTGATCTTTATATTACCTCTGTTTATCCCGAACGGCCTTCTTTCCTTTATAAACAGGAGAAAAACGGCAGGTTCAGAGATATAACCTGGCTGACAGGCACAAGGGTATATAATGGTTGGGGGTGTGCTTGGGCTGATATTGATAATGACGGAGACCTGGATTTGCTTGTTTGTGGTAATCCACGTGGCGACAATAAAGGGACAATCTATTTATTCAGAAATGAAACTATCTTAGCCGACAATAAACCTGCTAACCCCGTTAGAGATAGGTCGTCCCAGAGGGACGACCGTAAATCGGAAGCGCCAACTCCTATTTTAACGAAAGATAAAACAAAAGAAACAGTCTCGGATGAAGTAAGTTTTATCTCTAACGGGGCTAACAGGAATTTCCTTGACGTTAAACTTATCGGCAAAGATTGTAACCGTGCCGCTATCGGTGCAAGAATTATATTGATTACTGATAAGGGTAAGCAGATACGTGAAGTTAAAGGTGGCAGAGGCACAACAAATCAGGATTCATTGGTTCAACACTTTGGTCTTGGCACTTTTGATAAAGAGGTTACTTTAGCAATAAATTGGCCCTGCGGCAAAAGACAACAAACAAAAGTTATTCCCAATCAAATAATTACTATTAACGAAAAGAATTAGAGTAGAAAAGAAAGGTTGTGGATGAACACAAATTCAATATCATTTTTTATATTTTTCTTGACACTATTATGATTATTTATAATAATTATTTATCTATAAATAAAATATAATAATAAACCGATAAT
>JAZDFP010000279.1:0-3152 GCA_043807745.1 Planctomycetota bacterium | reverse complement strand
CCCATTATCTAAAGTCGCAATTGGAGAATTGGGTTGCCAGTTGGCTAATACCGTTTTATAAACAACGGCATTATCTCCGCCGCTATACACCGTATATGCCACACGAACCGGCACGCTTTGCCCAGGTGCAACCGATTTGGGAATGTCGAAAGCATTCAACGTAAAGTAATTGCCTGCGAGTGTTCCGCCATCCGGGACGTAATCGCGAGTGCCAGCGGCCAATGCTTGAATAAAGTAATCAACAACAGTAGTGGTAAAACTAACATACGAACCATATCCGGTTCCCGCGCTATTAGTCGCAAATGCTCTGTACCAGTATGTTGTGCCCGGCGATAATCCGGTGATGCTTTTGGTATATGCGCCCGTGCCATAACTCCCTGAATCAGAAACAGTCCATGTATCTGTTTGAGTTAATCCATATTTGAAACCTCTTGCCGTGCAATTCGCTCCGCCGGTAGCAGTAATGTTACCGTTACCTGTGGCGGAAGTTGTAGTAAGGTCAGTGGCGGGTTGGGTGGTCACCGTAGGTATAACAACAGAGGTAGTACTAACATACGAACCATATCCGGTTCCCGCACTATTAGTCGCAAATGCCCTAATATAATAGGTGGTTCCCGTCGACAATCCGGTAATGCCTTTGGTATACGCGCCCGTGCCATAACTCCCTGAATCAGAAGCAGTCCATGTATCTGTTTGAGTTAATCCATATTTGAAACCTCTTGCCGTGCAATTCGCCGCTCCGCCGAGATCAGTAATGTTACCGTTACCTGTGGCGGAAGTTGTAGTAAGGTCAGTGGCGGCTTGAGTGGTAACAGTTGGTTGAACAATACCACCACCCTGTGTCGTGGCAGATGCCTGAGAACTCTGTGCTGAGTTATTACCGGCGGCATCGTAGGCCGCTACTGTATAGGTATAAGTAATTGAGGGCGCTAACCCTGTATCATTATATGAAGTGGTTGAACTTGGCCCCACATAAGAGCCATTACGATAGACTTTATATCCAGTTACACCGACATTGTCCGTAGAGGCATTCCATGTAAGGTTTATCTGGGATGAAGAAACCGCAGAGGCATTAAGACCGGTCGGCACAGAAGGATCATCGCTACTTCCAGAATTTCCAGAATTATTGCCGGAACCATTGAATGAACTACAACCACCATAATTAAAGGTAGTTACAAACGCCACCAAGAACAATACCGCCAGCACATAATATGCACGGTTTTTCATATTCTTTTCTCCTATCTTATTTATTATTAATCTGTGAACACAATAGCAATTCAAAATAATAATGTCAAGAAATCTGTGGTTAGGGGAATAAACAACGGGATTTAACAGATTAAACGGAATAATCTGCCAAATCAGTTTAATCCTGTTGTTAGAGGTATCCGTCACTCTGGATTTTGCAGAGATTGCAATAGATGCCATGCTTTGCCAATAACTCCTGATGAGTGCCTTGTTCACGGATTTCTCCTTTATGAATGACATAGATATGGTCTACATTTTGAATAGTCGATAATCGGTGTGCGATAATGATAGATGTCATTTTTTTGACCATCTTCTTAATCGCTTGCTGAATATAGTATTCGGTTTCCACATCAACCGATGAGGTGGCTTCGTCCAATATCATGATAGAAGGTTCAAATGCCATTGTCCGGGCAAATGCAAGTAACTGACGTTGTCCGGCTGAGATGGTCATTCCGCGTTCACCGATACGGCTGTCGTATTTCTGTGGCAGTTTTTCAATAAAGGTGGAAGCAAATACCTCTTCGCATACTTCTTTCACTTTTTCCCTGGCGATATTCTTATCCCAGAGCGATATATTGTCGTAGATAGTGCCGGCAAAAAGAAAGACATCCTGCAAAACGATGCCTAATCTCCGGCGCAGGTCTTCCTGTTTCAAATGGCGGATATCCATCCCGTCTATCAATATTCTGCCGGCATTAATGTCATAAAACCGGCAGAGCAGATTAATGATGGTGGATTTGCCGCTGCCGGTCATTCCGACTAATGCAATGCTGTCATTTTTCTTGATTTTGAATGATACATTTTTAAGCACCGGCTTGCCCGGCTCGTATTCAAAAGTGACGTGCTGGAATTCAATCTCGTGTCCGGCCGTGTCTTCCTTGATTTTCAGCGGCTGTTCCGGGTTTTTGATGTCCACCGGCGTATCGAGTATTTTGAAAATACGTTCAGCCGAAGCCATGGCGCCCTGGAACAGGAGATATTTGTCGGTCAGGTCCTGAATCGGGCCGAAGAAATTGACGCTGTAGTCAATGAAGGTGTAGACCACGCCGTAAAGAATTACCTTGTCCAGGACCAGGCCGCCGCCGAAATATAAAATCAGGGCTATGACCGTGCCTCTCAAAATTGCCACCGAAGGAATGAAAATCGCCTGGTAAACAATTGCCCGGCGCGAGAGGTCAAAATGCTCGTAATTTATGGCGGAGAATTTATTATACGTTTTGGTTTCCTGGTTGAATACCTGGATTACCTTTATGCCGGAGATGCTTTCAGCCAAATAGGCGTTCAGTTGCGCCAGTTTTTTGCGCATTGTCCGGTAGAGCATCCTCAGCCGGGGCTTGAATACCAGCGTCAGGCAAATCAGAATCGGCACGGCCGATAAGACAATCAGGGCCAATTTATAGTTCAGCCAGAACATTGCCACGACCAATACGACAATCATAAAAATGTCGTTAACCACCGTGACCAGAGCAACGGACAGGAAATCGCCTATGGCATTCACATCATTCGTTACCCGGGTAATCAGCCGACCCACCGGCTGTTTGTCGTAAAATCCCAAAGACATATCATGCAGGTGTCCGAAGGTTTTCATCCGGATATCAAAGATTATCTGCTGGCCCAGTTTTGACAGGTAATAGCTCTGCAAGATACTCAATGCCAAAACAATGATTATGTTAATCAGGCAAGCCAGGACAAGCATTATAAACATGTGTTTGTTAAGCTTGCCGGATATGTTCTTTTGTTTCGGAGTTGATTGCGGATAAAACTCCTCTAACACAGCTCTATTAAGATTGTTTAGACTTTTTTCATCCTTTCTCTTGTTGAACGTTTCCTTCAGTTTTATAAGTTCTTTTGAAGGGGTTTGACTTCTGGTTGCTATGGATTTTTCATACAGGTCGTCCTGTTTTAAT
>JAZDFP010000278.1:0-3753 GCA_043807745.1 Planctomycetota bacterium | reverse complement strand
ATAACCCGCGTGAACTATTGGATAATCCTGTAAACAATATCATTATCTCGGCATTGACCTTTTACCTTAATGCCAATACTATCTCCTGTTTTGGCAAACTGAACCGGCTGATAATTAACCTGCATGGAATCTACAATATGTATAAAATCTGTGGTATTACCTTTAATGCGAATAATGTCACCAATCTTTAATTCATCCGATGTTATTTTAATTGCTGCCACTTGTATTTTACTGAAGAAATGTTCAATCTTTCCGATTTCTTTTTCTTCTGACATAATAACATTCTAATTAATTATTTTAAATATGGTTATATAATTAATAATAAACCACTGCATAAAAAAGTCAAGGAAAATTAGTAAACGGATTAGGCAGATAGAACTGATTAAACAGATTAAAATAATATGAGATTGTTGATAAAGTCAACAACCTCACCCTGAACCCCAGTGGGATAAACTCCGTGAAGAGTCTCAAACCTGCCTGCCGGCAGGCAGGACTATGCTTGGCTCGTGCTATGCCAGCTTCTTTCTTAGATGCTCGAGCATATCAGTCACCATTCTTGACAAATCGTAATCGTGCTTCCAGCCCCAGTCCTTACGCGCATCCGAGTCGTCTATGGACATTGGCCAGGAGTCAGCGATTTTTTGCCTGAAGTCAGGAACGTAAGTGCATTCAAAAGCGGGAATATGTTTCTTCAGTTCAGCTGCTATTTGCTTCGGAGAGAAACTTATGGCCGCCAGATTGTAACTTGTCCGGACTTTGATTTTCTCTTTGTTCGCTTCCATAATTTGTATGGTCGCTTTTATCGCATCGTCCATATACATCATAGGCATCGTCGAATCGTCTCTGAGATAGCAGACATACTTTCCGGTTTTGATAGCGTCGTAGAATATCGCTACAGCATAATCGGTCGTTCCGCCGCCCGGCTCTGCCTTCCAACTTATTAAGCCGGGATATCTGATGCCGCGAACGTCGAGCCCGTATTTATTGAAATAATACTGGCAAAGCAGTTCGCCTGTAACTTTTGTGACGCCGTACATCGTCGTCGGTTCAAGAATAGTGTGCTGCGGCGTGTTTGTTCTTGGAGTTGTTGGACCAAACACGGCAATCGAACTCGGCAATAACACTTTTATCTTATGCTCGACTGCCAGGTCAAGAATGTTTTTAAAACTCGTAACATTAACATCCCAGGCAAGATTCGGATTTTCCTCGCCTGTTACCGAGAGTATGGAAACAAGATGATATATCTGGGTTATTTTGTGCTTCGTGATTAAGCCTTTCATAAATTCCTTATCTTCGGTAGTGCCTTTCTCGAGCACACCGGCGAAGTTTGCCGGAATATGGTGGTGCCCAAGTGCTATGACATTGCTCGTGTTGTATTTCTTCTGCAGTGCTTCAACAAGTTCCGTTCCTATCTGCCCGAATGCGCCTGTTACAAGAATTTTTTCTGACATGATTTTATCACTCAACTTTCTACAACGTTGGTTGTTTATATCCGGGATTTGTTATATTAAACCTAATATTATGGTTCTCTTATTTAATTGTCTACTAATAATAGTAAAAAATTAACTTCTGTCAAAAAAATCTCGTGATTTTACCCTAAAATTTTATTATGACACACCCGCCTGACCCCAGCTCGACAGAGTCCTTCTGGCGGGGATGCCAGTCGGGCAGGTCAGCTGATTGAGAGTCTGATAAAATAGTAATATTCCTGTAAATAAAAACAATAAAATTTACTCACTATTAACAGGGAGTGTACGGGTTTAAATCTAAGACTGATTTCCCTTTTTGTGATTCTTGACTTTTCAATCTCTTATAAAAATCATACATACCTTATTTAATTATTATCGTATACCAGTAATTTTCTATAAAAATATATAAAATTATTGACATGTTTTATTATATTTATATTATACGAGCAAACGGACTAACGAGTCCGTCTATATCGTCAAGAGGGACTTATCATTATGAAAAAAGAAGAGCGATTAAAGAAACTTAAAAGCCAACGGGAGGAGGAAATTATCTCTGTCGCGTCTGATATATTCGCCAAACGAGGATACCACCTGACCGACTTAGAAGTCGTTGCTGATAAAATAGGCATCGGCAAGGGAACTATATATCGCTATTTCCCTTCCAAGGAAAAGCTTTTTACTGCTGTAATGGAACACTTTATGCACAAATTGGCAGATAAAATAAGAATGAGCATTAAGAACATTCAAAATCCTCTGGAACGATTAAAAGTCATCATTAGAAGTCATATGGATTTTTTTGATAGTAATTTCCAATTAATAGAACTGCTTATTCATTATCGCAGTGAATACAAAGATAAATTTAAATCTATTTTCCTAAAACATTACGCCGAAAATGCAACTAAAACAGAAGCGCTCATCAGAGAATGTATTGACGAAAAATTAATGAAGAATATACCACCGCGAGCAACAACCAATATACTGATGGATATTTTTGATGGAATGATTTTCAGCACTTTTTTAAGTGGTGATAAAAAAACATTCCGCAAAAAAGGTAAGTATCTGGAAGAGGTGTTTATTAATAATCTATTGTCAACAAAAAGTTAATTATGAAAAAATATATTTCACCTGTCCCGTTAGAAGCGAAACCAAGAGAAGATAATAACCTATCAGAAAGTCTTACATCCCATTCAAAGGACGCTTCTAACGGGCTGGGAAGCCCAGCAAGGTTGCTACTACTTCTATTATTAATTATTTACAGCACAATGGGAAATATTGTGGCAGACAACAAGACAGTTCCTTCTGAAACCATCAAACCACCATCCTCCGCTGTTCCGAAGCTACGGAGTGGCGAAGGACAGCTTTCGCTTGATGACTGTCTCAAAATCGCCTCCGAAAATAACCGCCAGGTATTAATTATGAATGAAGCGGATAATCAGGCTGAAGGCAAAATAACAGAAGCAAAGTCAGGACGATACCCCTCTATTTCAACCACTCTTAACTATACCAGAATTGATGAATTACAGTCGTTTAGTATGGGCGGACCTAAAATAACAACAGGCAGTCTGGATAACTATAAAGCGGAACTTTCTGTCAGGCAATCGCTTTATACAGGCGGAATTATCAGTTCCGGTATCAAAACTGCTGAACTCGGTCAGCTAATACATAAAACACTGAAAGAAGACTTATTGCGAAATCTTAATTTCCAGATTAAAAAGGCTTATTATGATGTCCTGCTTGACGAGGAAACTGTAAAAGTAAATCTCAAAACCGAAGAGGCAAGTTTTGCTCATTTAGATGATGTCACCAAACAGTATAAACAAGGATTGGTTTCTAATTATGATTTATTACGCGCCAAAGTCCAATTATCAAATGTCCGGACCATGCTTATTCAAAGCCAATCAACACTAAAAATAAGTAAACTTTCTCTAATTAATCTGATAGGCTTACCGCTTGAGATTGCTGATGGCTTGATTCTCTCTGACAAATTGCTCTATAATGAGAATGTACCGTCTCTGGTTGATGTGTCTAAGAAATTAGGCTTTGAGAATCGTCCTGATTTACGTGCGGCACAGATAAAAATGGATATTCAAAGAGAAACATTAAAAATGGCTAAGGCGGGAAACATTCCATCTTTTTCACTCGTGGGCAGTTACGGTGAAGAAAAACCTTCCCGCTATACAATGGGTAGCATAGAATGGGGTAATTATTGGAATATCTCGGCAATAATTTCCGTACCCATATTTGAGGGATTCAGAATAAGTGCAAAAATCAGACAAGAAACCTC
>JAZDFP010000277.1:0-3350 GCA_043807745.1 Planctomycetota bacterium | reverse complement strand
ACCCTATCTCCCTATAGGATATACCCTATCTCCCTATGGGATATACCCTATCTCCCTATGGGATATACCCTATCTCCCTATGGGATATACCCTATCTCCCTACGGGATATACCCTATCTCCCTATAGGATATACCCTATCTCCCTATGGGATATACCCTATCTCCCTACGGGATATACCATACCGCCACCCCCCTACAAAAATTTATAGCAGGTGTTGTAATATATAGTAGTTTTTATTGATTTTCTAACATGTTTTAACGCTACTTTGTCATTCCTACGGAAGCAGGAATCCAGCAGGATAAACTCCAGCAGGAATCCATTCCATTAAGGCATAACTGGATTCCCGTTGGAATTTATCCCACTGGGACGGGAATGACACCTCTAGTGAATACGGGCTATTTTCTAAATATTTTCACTATATCTATCGGTTAGTTTGTGAGAATTTGTTGATTTATAGAGACAGGGTTATTATAATAGACGGTTAATGAAAGTTTTAGTTACCGGCGCCAGCGGTTTTGTGGGCGGTCATTTAGTCCAAAAATTATTAGAGAAAAAATACGAGGTCTTTTGTATTTGCAGAAAAACGAGTAATCTGAAACATTTAGAAACACTTTCATACCCGCCAGAACGAGTCCCTCGGATTGGTTTTACTAATCTCAAATTTGTTACCGCAGACCTTTCCAACACCAGTTATAATAACACGCTCAAAGAGGTTCTGAAAGAGGTTGATTATATTTATCATCTTGCCGGAGTAATTAAGGCGTATAGCGCTGAGGATTATGATAAGGGCAATTTCGGGGCAACCAGATATTTTATAGAGGCAGTCGATAATGCAAAGAACAAGAATCTGAAACGGTTTTTACATCTGAGCAGTCTTGCCGCAGCCGGACCGGCTGATGATACTAAGGGTATCAGCGAAGAGAGTTACTGCCATCCTGTTTCAGATTACGGGAAGAGTAAACTCAAAGGAGAAAATGTGGTCAGCGGATACAAGGATTCATTGCCTGTAACCATACTCAGGCCGCCGGTCGTCTATGGTCCTCGCGACAGCGGGTTATTATTTTTCTTTAAGATAATTTCCTACGGTATTAAACCGCAGTTTAATCCAAAGAAACATATCAGTTTGATTTATGTAAAAGATTTAGTTGATGCGATGATTCTTTCAGCCGAGAATCCTCAATCCATAGGACAGACATATTTTGTTGCCAATAAGGATAGTTATTCTATAAATAGTATTGTTGACGCTATTAGTAAGGTGGTTAATAATAATGCGGTTAATATCAGGTTGAGTGATGGCGTCATCCAGAAAGTAGCCGGAGTTTACGAGGGATTTTATTATCTTTTGGGATTAGAACCCACGATGATAAATAGCCAGAAGGCATTGGAATTAAGTCAGGATTACTGGACTTGCCAGACTAAAAAGATTAAAATGAGTATCGGTTTCCAAACTTCCGTGTCTCTGGAAGCAGGGGTGCAGGAAACAGCAGATTGTTATTTAAAGAATAAATGGATTCGGGATTGTCGTAGGTAAGTATGGTTAATATTAAGGAGGTGATTTATGGAGCAATCTAATCAAATAGAAAAGATTTATAATCTGATAATTTCCAAAGTTGATGAACACAATCTTATTTCCATAATTCAACATTTTACAGAGATATTCAAACTGCAAAGAGAGCCGGCTGAACAAATCCTGAAAAGCGCACCCATAGTATTTTTGCAGGGGCTGGATAAAAATTCTCTCAAAATGTTAAAGGGACGACTAATCTTTCTTTCCAAGATGGGTGTTGAATTTTTGATTACCACCCAGTTATCAACCAAGATTCCTTGCGTTATTTGGTCCGGGAAATCTCCTAACTATATTGAATCGTCTTCAGGCGAATTGATTAAATCTGTTGATTTCCAGTGGAGCGGGAATGCCTTTGTCTGTCCGAATTGTTCAGAGACATTTGTATTCAAGCGGATTGGCAATCCTTTAACAACGTCTGTTAAGGTTGTTGATGATATCTCTAAATATATAGATACTTCCGGTGGAGGTCGTCAGAATAATAGGCCGGTACAGGCACGCTCTGTCCCGACAGACTCCGTCGGGAGGCTTTCTAAGAATATTCATGGAAAGGTAGATGATACAAATGAGAGCGATGTATTAGAAATACAGTCTTTGCAATCAGAGGGTAGTTCGGAAGACTTGATAGAATTTCCGCAGAGTCACGAGGAGTTGAATAATTCTATACCTCAGGAAGAGACTTTTATTGTGGATGATAATAAGCCTCAAGAAGATATAGAAATTCCAGAGCCGATTTTAGAACCTATTGCCGAACTGGTTGAGGGACTTCAGCAAAACATAAAACCAGCTCCTCAAGAAAAGGCTAATTGCGCCGTATTTCTGACCTCAATTCCACCTGATAAAAAGGTGAAGGCAGTTGGATTAATTGCGAAATTAAAAGGTGTGTCCATACAAGAGGCGCAACTATTAACTACGCGTTTGTTGGTCCCGGTTATGAAAGATATCACGAAATCAGTAGCAATTCAATCTTTGGAAGAATTCAAAAAGATAGGAGTAAAAGGCAGGATAACAGTTAAAATATAAAAAACGGAGAATATAATGATGAATGCAAATATGATGGCTTTGGGAGTGACTTTTATAATATTAATAGTTTTAATGGTTATTTGGTCTTTTATCTGGAAAGGGATTGCTTTGTGGAAATGCGGCAGGAATAATCAATTGGCGTGGTATATTGTGCTATTAATATTGAATACTTGTGGTATTTTAGAGATTATCTACCTTATCTGGTTCCAGAAAAAGAAAGATTCGGACAAAATACAAAATTGAATAGTTGATTAGACAGGTTGAAGCTAGCCATGGGAGTCGAACCCACAACCTTCCCGTTACGAACGGGATGCTCTGCCATTGAGCTAGGCTAGCTTAATAATCTCTTTATAATTTATTGGTAATAAGAGTCAAGAAATTTACTTTCTTAGTATAAAGTGTTATAATTAGTAATATTAGACCGTTGAAAAACCCTTCAACGGTGTCATTCTGAGCGAAGCGAAGAATCTCACCAAGCACAGTTTTGAGACACTTCACTTCGTTCAGGGTGAAATTGTTGACTTTGTCAACAATCTCATATTAATATTTCTAACAGTGTTTTGAAAGGAAGAAGATATGACATCAGTAATGATTATGAGTAGTGTCCGTACTGGTATCGGGAGGTTCAACGGTTCATTAACACCTTTTTCAGCGCCTAAGTTGGGTGGCTTTGTAGTAGCAGAGTCTATAAAACGAGCGGGTATTTCTGCGGAAATAGTAGAAGAGGTTATTATGGGTAATGTAATATCAGCAGGTTTGGGG
>JAZDFP010000276.1:0-12425 GCA_043807745.1 Planctomycetota bacterium | reverse complement strand
AAGGCATTCGGAAGACGCGGTATTATTACTTCTTATTCCAATCTCAGGGCAATTGTAGGGCTGATTCAGGAAAAACAAGTTATTAAAGAAGATATTTACATTATTGCAATACGGAATGGAGAAAAGATTCCCGATTTATATGATGAAGTAATAGAAGTTAAGGGAGTTAAAAGTAGGTCTTCAGAAGAAACGGATAAAAAGATAAAAGAATTAATGACGTTGACTTCGTCTGAACGCCGGGCTTTCTGGCAGAAAGAATTGAGTAAATGTATCAAATGTTATGCCTGCCGACAGATATGTCCTTTATGTTATTGCAATCGCTGTATTGCGGATAAAAATCAACCCCAGTGGATACCAACTTCTCCACATCTTGCAGGTAATTTTATGTGGAATATAACCAGAGCATATCATCTGGCTGGTAGATGCGTTGATTGCGGTGAATGTGAACGTGCTTGCCCGGTCGGAATACCTTTGATGTTATTAAACAAGATGATTTATAACAACATCAAGACTAATTTTAACTATGAAGCCGGTCTTGAACCGAATCTGTTGCCACCTCTGGCAACATATCAGCCGGACGATAAAGAGAATTTTATTATATAATATTACAGTAATAATTATGGTAATAACTCAAGATAATCTCAAGACGTTAATTCAATCTCTGATTAAGAACAATCAAACTGTTATTGGTCCAGTTAACGAAGGTAATACCTCTAACTATAAATCAATAACATCATTTGATGAAATCAATCTGGCACTGTCCTATCCAACCAAATCAACCAAGGAATATTTCTTTACTGATAGCGAACCTATTTTGACATATGCCTTTTCTGAGAAGAATAAACCCACTATAGAAGAACCATCTGAACCAAAAAGTTTAATCTTATTCGGCGTCAGGCCCTGTGAAGCGATTTCTTATCCCATTATGGATAATGTCTTTTCTTGGGGCTATCGGGACGAGTTTTATCTGAAACGCAGAGAAAAGAATATCATTATCTCGGTTGCCTGTGAAAACTGTGATGAATTCTGTTTTTGCACCAGTGTTGGTATCAGCCCGCAAACTACTGAAGGTAGCGATATATTTCTGCAGAAGACAGAAAAAGGAAATTATTTAATACAATTCATTACAGATAAAGGTAAAAATCTGCTTGCGTCATACAAAACACTAATAGAAAGTAGTGATGAAAAGCCAATAGATTATAAAGGACCCGAAAAGAAATTTGATATCTCTGTAATCAAACCGTGGTTAGAGAAAAACTTTGAGCATCCGATATGGAATAAAATTGTTTTACCTTGTATTGGTTGTGGAGCGTGTACTTATCTATGCCCCACCTGCCATTGTTTTGATATTATAGATGAAGGAACGCTTAAAGGCGGTTGTCGTTACAAAAATTGGGATGCCTGTCAGTTTGCGATGTTCACAATTCATGCATCAGGTCATAATCCGCGCGACACCCAGTCCAAACGATTCCGCCAACGTATACAACATAAGTTTAATTATTATGCCGATAAATTTGGTAAAACATTATGTGTTGGTTGTGGCAGATGTATCCGTCACTGCCCGGCTGATATGAGTTTGCTCAATGTATTAACTACAATTGATAGATTAGTGAAAAAATAATTATGAACAATATTTACAAACCATATTTAATGACTATCACTGAGATTATTCCGGAAACATATGATACCTTCACCTTAAAATTAGAATTTCAGGATGAAGCACTCTGGAATAGTTTTGATTTCCAACCCGGTCAATTTGGTATGTTTTCCGTATTCGGTGCCGGTGAATCAACTTTTTGTATTTCGTCATCGCCCACTCGCTTACCACGGTGGAATCAAGGTAAAGGCTACTTAGAATGCACTTTCCGTAAGGTGGGTCACGTAACCAAATCATTAGCCAATTTAGAAGTCGGTGATACCATAGGATTCCGAGGGCCTTATGGTAACAGTTTCCCTATGGCTGAATTCAAGGGTAAAAATATAGTTTTTGTGGGTGGTGGGATAGGTTTGGCTCCGCTTCGTTCGGCTATTTGGTATTGCCTTGATAAACGAGACCAGTTTAGTGATATTACAATTGTTTATGGCGCCCGCACTGTGCCGGACCTGGTCTATAAACAAGAAATTAAAGAATGGGAAAAACGGTCTGATATTCGCTTGGTCAAAACAGTTGACCCAGGTTGTGATACCGAGGGATGGGATGGTAAGGTTTGTTTAGCACCTATTGCTTTTGGAGATGTGGCTCCGAGTAGTACTAATGCTGTTGGATTAGTTTGCGGTCCTCCGATTATGATTAAGTTCACATTACCGGTATTTGATAAATTAGGGTTCCCGCCTGATAAAGTCTATACTACATTAGAAAATAGGATGAAGTGTGGGTTGGGTAAGTGTGGACGTTGCAATGTTGGTAATGTATATATATGTAAAGAAGGACCGGTTTTTACCGCCGCACAATTAAAGACCTTGCCCGCTGAATATTAAACCTTCCTCTGAGTAATTTTACAATATAGGAAAGTATATAACAACAGAATTTAACGGATTTATCTGATTAAGTTATCCGTTTAATCAGTTTAACCCTGTTGTTTTTATTAATATGGAACAATATCAAACAATTATCATCGGCGGTGGGGCTGCTGGTTTGATGGCGGCTATTACCTCAGCCCGGCAAGCCCCGTTAGAAGCGAACAAAAGCAATAATTCTAAACCGTTACTATGTTTTAACCAACCTTCAGGAACGCTTCTAACGGGGCAAGGGCATCAAACATTAATCATTGAGAAGAATAAAATCATCGGCCGCAAGATACTGGTTACCGGCAACGGACGCTGTAATCTGACGAATACTCATATTACACCTGATAAATATTATGGGGAAAACACAAAATGCCTGCATAATATCTTCAGCCGTTTCACATCTAAAGATACGATTGCATTCTTTGAGGACCTCGGTGTCAGACTGAAAATAGAGGAAGAAGAACGGGTTTTCCCGATTACTAATCAAGCCACTACTATTGTTGACTTGCTTACCGAAGAGATTACCCAACTCAAAGTTAGCATAAATTTATGCGAATGTGTTAAAGAATTGATACCTCTGAAGGATAGTTGGGAGGTTAGAACTACTAAAAATGTTTATTATTCAAAGAATGTCGTTCTAACTACCGGAGGTAAAAGTTATCCTCAATTAGGTTCAACCGGTGATGGATTTGATTTTGCCCAACGATTAGGGCATCGGATTATTGAACCAAGACCTGCATTAGTGTCTTTAGAGTTGGTAGGCAATTGGTTCCATAAACTTCAGGGTGTTAAATCAGAGGTGGAAATAACGCTTACGAATGGTGGTAAAACGATTGCCAGAGAAACTGGTGAATTACTTTTCACCCATTACGGTATTTCAGGTCCGGTAGTGTTGAATCTCAGCCGTTTGATAATGGATTATTCAACCAAATCAGGCAGTATGGTGCATATCAATTTCTTTCCGGGTTATACTTCTGATAAATTAAAACAATTCATAACTGACCGCTGGAAGGCACATCCCCAGAAAACATTGGTCAATTCATTAATCGGACTTTTACCCAAGAAACTTTGCAGTGTATTAATAGGCGAACTAAAGATAATGGGAGAAACTAAAGTCAATCAAATAACTAAAAGCGATTTGAATTCTATTGCTGAGAAATTTACTCATTGGCTGATAACGATTAAGAAATCACGCCCTTTTGATGAATCAATGATAACCGCAGGCGGTGTGGCAATGGATGATGTTAATACCAGAACAATGGAATCATTAAAGAGGAAAGGGCTTTATCTGGCAGGTGAGGTGTTAGATATTGATGGCGTTTCAGGAGGTTATAATCTCCAGTTCGCCTGGAGCACGGGTTATCTTGCCGGTCTTCAGTTATAACCAGAATAATTCACGAATTATGACCGTTAGACTCGCAGTCCCACTGGGACGAGAGGCTTACGGCGGGTTATCCCGCTACTACAAACTACCAGTGATTTGAAGCATTTATGAATAATGCGGGATAAATTAAGGGAATAAGTCATACTTATCACGCTTCATTTTATTGATAGAATTTATCTTTAATAGTAAACTACTAATTAGGAGTTTAAGATATGTCCGGAATAGAACTAAATGAGATAAAGAAGAAATACCCTGATAAGTTTGTATCAGAGGATATGATATTCAGTCATATCCACCCCGGTGATAGGATATTCATCGGGACAGCTTGTGGCGAGCCGCAATACCTCGTTCGCGCCCTGATAAAATATGTAGAATCCAATCCCAAGGCATTCTTTGATGCCGAGATACTGCACGTGTGGACATTAGGAGTTGCTCCTTATACCGACGAGAAATTCAAGGATAATTTCCGCCATAATTCATTCTTCATCGGGCAAAGCACCCGCTCTGCCATTGCCCAGGGTAATGCTGACTACACCCCGATATTTTTATCTGCCGTTCCGGAATTATTCCGTAGCAAACGTCAGCCCATAGATGTTGCATTAATACAAACTTCCCTGCCTGATGAACACGGTTATATGAGTTTGGGAATAAGTGTTGATATTGTCAAAGCCGCAGTAGAATCAAGTCCGATGGTAATCGTCCAGACTAATTCAAATATGCCCCGTGTTCACGGTGATACATTTATCAATATAAAGGATGTGGATTTTATCATACCCTATGATGAAAAACTGCTGGAGTTTGAATCGCAAATGTCTCAGGAAATCCCTATGCGTATCGGAAATTATGTGGCTCGTATTATTGAGGATGGCGATACTATTCAAGTCGGATACGGAAGCATACCCAATGCAATTCTATCAAGTCTTTACGATAAAAAGCATTTGGGAGTTCATACGGAATTATTGACCGATGGTATTGTAGATTTGTTGAAAGCAGGTGTTATTGATAATTCACAGAAAACCATTAACCGCGGTAAAACAGTCGCATCTTTCTGTATGGGCAAGAAAGAGACCTACGATTATTTAAATGATAATCCGAGTATTGATTTTAAGCCGGTTGATTATACGAATAACCCGCTGATTATAGCCCAGATTAAAAATATGGTTGCCATAAACAGCGCATTAGAAATTGACCTGACCGGCGAGGCGACTGCTGAATCTCTCGGCAAGACATTTTATAGTGGAATCGGCGGACAGGCAGATTTTATGCGTGGGGCAATATTATCGCCCGGTGGTAAAACGATTCTTGCCATTGAATCAACCGCCGATAACGAGAATGTTTCAAGGATAGTGCCTTTTCTTAAAGAGGGCGCCGGCGTAACATTAAACAGGGGTGATATTCATTATGTAATAACGGAATACGGTATTGCATATTTGCACGGCAAGAATATCAGGGAAAGAGCAATGGAATTGATATCCATAGCCCATCCGAAATTCAGGACGTGGCTTATTCAGGAAGCCAAGAAATTAAATCTCATATATAAAGACCAGGCATTTATACCGGGGAAAAAGGGCGAGTATCCCGAACATTTAGAGACATACAGAACCACTCAATCAGGACTTACTATTTTCTTAAGGCCTGTTCGGATAAGCGATGAGCCGTTGCTGAAGGATTTCTTTTATTCTCTTTCGGACCAGAGTATGTATCGCAGGTTTATTTCAACCCGCAAGGACATGCCTCACGATAGATTACAGGAATTCGTTATTATTGATTATACAAAAGAAATGTTTATTCTTGCGGTAGTAAAACAGAATGAGCAGGAATTGATTATCGGTGTATCGCAGTATGGTATAGATGAAAAAACACACACGGCTGAAGTGGCATTTGTCATAAGGGATGACTATCAAAATAAAGGTATCGGAACGGAATTACTGTCTTATATGACCTATCTGGCAAAGAGACAGGGTCTGCTGGGATTTACAGCAGAGGTTTTGACAGAAAATAAACCGATGCTTGATTTATTTGAGAAAATGGGTTTTGATATTGAACGTAGGGATTCTGAGGGGGTTTGTGAACTCAGGATGATTTTTAGACAAATAGAAAAATAACAAGAAAACTCTGCCACCCCGCCTTGCGGGATAAACTCCGGCACCAAGACACCCAAATAGTACTATAGTACTTAGTACTAAAGTACTTCCGATTTGTGTATCTGTGGCTAACACGGAATTTACTGGGGAATAAATAATTAGGTAGGGTACCCCACGAGGACAAATACAATGGGCAAACAAGAGTCTTTAGGCGCGATAGTAAAATTTGGAAACTATGATATTTTAGTTCCTTTCATTTGCTACAAATGCGGTAAGTGTTGTCATAACTTCGCCCCACAAATCCCGGCAGAGGATGTTTCACGAATAAGTCAATATCTTAATAAAACGTCCAGAGAGATTGAAAAGCAACATACAGAATGTTATAATAAAAAGTTTACATCTACGCCAGCCGACTGTTATTTCTTAAATAATAAAAATCAGTGTATGATTTATCCATTACGGCCAATATCTTGTCGTAATTATCCAGTATTTACTGATTTTGGGGCAAACGATATTGAGTGTTTGGGGCATCAAGAATTCTATCGGGTAATAGACGCTTTTTTTAATGATGCAGGTGAAGAAAATATACAAATGTGTAAAACAAAAGAGTATTCTTTGAATAAAATCCGGACAGTTCCTAACCAAGAATGGTTTGCTCTCTGGCAGAAATTTATGAGTGCAAAACCATCAAATCATATGGTGTCAAACTTTGTTAGTATAAATAAAGTCCCAGAAGAATATTCTAATAAATGAGGGGAAACGGGAGTGTCTGCAATAAGTGGGAAGGAAAAGATGACCAAAGGACTTAAGACGAAGACAGAAATAAACTATAAGTTTATAGAAGAATCAGGTGAATACGAGTACACGAAGTGTATTTACCAGTACGATGATAAGGGCATTCTGATTGAGACGGCTGATTATGACGCCGCTGGTAAGTTAACGGGTAAGCACCTTCCCCAATATGATGACAAGGGTAAGGAAATTGAGTCGGTTTCGTATGGTGCCGATGGTAAATTATTGTGGAAGTGGCTTTACGAATACGATGACAAGGGCAATAAGATTGAGTGGGCTCGGTATAGTGCCGATGGTAAGTTAGCAGTTAAGTCCCTTTCTAAATATGATGTAGTTAAGTCCCTTTTCAAATATGATGACAAGGGCAAGGAGATTGAGTCGGATTCGTATTATGCCGATGGTAAAACGACTAAGACCGTTTACAAACATGTTTACAAGGACAATAACATTGAGAGCATTGAGTCGGCTTCGTATGATACCGCTGGTAAGTTACATAATAAGCACATTTGCAAATTTAATAACAAGGAACAGCTAATTGAGTCGGTTAATTATTGTCTTGGTTCCGTTAGTACTCTCAATTTATCAACGAAGAACCTTTTCAAATATGATGACAAGGGCAAGGAGATTGAGTCGGCTCAATATGGGTGGAGTGCCAGTAGTAGTCTCGAGTTAGAAAAGAAGTATCTTTCCAAATATGATGACAAGGGTCATAAGATTGAGGTAGCTGAGTATGGTGCCGATGGCAGGTTATTTAGGAAATTACTTTACAAATACAAATATGATGACAAGGGTAATATGACGGAGCGAGTAGAGTATAAGATAGAGGAAAGATTCGGTAAGGTTAAGGAAATTCCGATACAGCAAACCAACTGGGAATATGAGTTTTATACCGACCCCAAAAAATAAGCTGAATTCGGGGAAAGTAGCAACGAATCCCGTGAGGGACAGCAGACTGATTTCTCTGTGTTAATCTGCGTAATCTGTGGCTACATTTAAAGTAATGAAAAGTAACATCAAATATCTTTTTGAACCGCGTTCGGTTGCCATTATCGGCGCATCACATTAGTCGTGGAACACACTCAATCCGCTGCAAGTAGTTAATTTACTGCGATACAGGTCACGATTTTCTGAATTTCAGGCAGTAGTCCCGCCTGGCGGGACTGCATCTCAGCCCGTTAATCCCGACGAATTCTGTCGGGATAACGGGGCAGGTCAATACACGGATTCATAGACATTTTTCCCGCAAACCCTACTCGCCATTGCCGATAGGTGATATACCAGATGTAGAGGGGTGATATACTCAATGTCAAGGAGTGATATACTCAATGTCAGGGGATAGGATACTCAATGTCAAGGGATGGGATACTCAATGTCAAGGGGTGGGATACTCAATGTCAAAGGGTGGGATACTCAATGTCAGGGGATAGGATACTCAATGTCAAGGGGTAGGATACTCAATGTCAGGGGATGGGATACTCAATGTCAGGGGGTGGGATACTCAGTGAGGGGGGGAGGTATACTAGGGGGGGTACTACCCCCCTCTACGATTTTAAAGGGGTTATGACAAATCAAATGTACTGAAGGTGGACATTTTTGGTTTTAGAAGGCTGAGTGTCTTATTTATTCGGAATCAGGCAGAGGAATTTCAATACCCCATTACCGGTATTTCTGAATTGATGAATCTTATCTGCCGGCACATAGACTACATACCCAGTTTTAAAAGGATTCTTGGTATTCTCATAGACAAGTTCCCCCTGTCCTTCTAATATAAATACTTCGTGTTCATTAGGATGGGTATGAAGCGGGGTATGCCCGTTTTTTTCTATTTCAAACAGCCGCATAGCAAAATTGGGTGCTTCCTTTTGGGAAATCAGCCATCGCATATTCACGCCTGAAGCGCCTTCAACCGGTACCGGCCGCGATTCAATCTCTTTATAATCTTTAACTTTCATATAATATCCTTTCTAAAAAGGGAAATTTGCCACAGAGGCACAGAGAACACGGAGCCGCAATAATTATAAGGAAACTATGAATACAAGATTAATTAATTTCCTGTTTTCCTAGACTCCTTATAAATAAACCGTATTTCTCTGTGAACTCTGTGTCTCTGTGGCAGATTTTAATGTTACTTTAATTATAAATGCAGTAATTTCTTTGCCAGATTCTTCCGGCGTTCGGCTGACTCCTGAGTTTCTTCCTCATAGCGAATGGCATTAGTCGAGCAGACCTTAACGCATTTGGGGTCACCGGAACATAAATCACATTTAATAATATCATTATGATGAACCGTAATGGCAGCATACGGACAGATAGTGGCACAAAATCGGCATTTAATACATTTGGTCTGGTCATATTTAATCACACCGCCATTTTCACGGGAATATGCATTCTGAGGGCAGAATTTCAGGCACAAAGCGTCTTCGCACTGCATACAGATTAACGGGTATTCCAGACGCTCAAACTCATCACGCACGACACTTATTGCCGCTTTCTTGGGATTGCATTCACCGAATTTACTCAGGGAACAAGCCAGAGAACATTCCCTGCAACCCGTGCATAATTCAGGATATAAATATAAGTATTTCATATTGCATTAACTATAATGAATTTTACTAATGTGATACTTCTTTGACCGAAGACATTTCTTTATCTGCTACTTGCGTCCATCTAAACAGTTCCTCTGGAGACAATCGCGTTCCCACAACAGGTAGGCTTGACGGTTCATCCTTCATATGGTACTCTTCCCATCTTCCTTTGAGTGGAAGTCCTTCTTCAACTCCTTTCCGGTATAACTCTGTTCCAGGAAAAGGCCGTTTTATTCTGAACCACCACTCATCGGGTTTCAACTCTTTAGCCAGGTTAATGGTAGCTCTTATTGTTTCCGCAGTTTCACCTATGTTTCCAAAGGTAAAAGCCGTGAATACCCGAAGTCCATTCCGTTTGCAGCAGTTAACCGCATCTCTTATTTGTGCAGAAGAGAAAGATTTGCGTATATTCCGAAGTATTGTTTCATCTCCTGATTCTAAGGTCCAGAAATTCACTTCATAGCAACCAGTCCGTGTCATCATCTGTATCGTATCTTCATTTACATATTGAGGACTTATAGTAGTTCCCCAATGTATTACCTTGTGCAGATTTCTCTTTTTTAATTCCTCGCAAAAGGTGTGGAGCCAGCCTTGATCAAAGGCGGTTAAACAGTTCGAGAACTGAAATCTTCTGAAGTCACGCGAAGAGAGAATAACCTCAAGTTCTTCCACAACTCTAAGAGGGTTTCTCAAACGTAGATGCCTACCTGAAACTGTAGGTATCGGGCACCCGAGACAGTTCAAATGACATCCCCGTCCAATTTCCAATCTTACTGGTTGGTCATCATCATCAGGCGAGACCGGAAGAAATAAATCTCGCTTTGGAAAAGGCAGGGCATCTAAGTTTTCGACGATACCTAGCCCTTCGTTCTTTATTATTGTGCCTTTATCCCGAAAAACAATTCCGGGGACATCGTGTAGACTTTTTCCGATTTCTAAAGTATGCACAATTTCTCTGACTATGTTTTCACCTTCACCCACGACGACCGCATCAAGACTGCTACATTCCTGAAGGGTTTCTTCTGGAAGTGCGGAAGGATGAACCCCGCCGCATATTATTTTACAAGGATAGGCGCTATTTTTAATCAGGTCGGCAAGCCGATAGATATCCTTCATCCAAAGTGTTAGACCGGTAAAGCCTATAACATCGGGCTTCAGTTCAGAAATTATTTCTATTGCCTGGCTGTCTGATAACCCACTACTGGAGATAATCTTCGTTTGATGTCCTTCTTGTTCAAGTAAAGCCCCAATTGAACCCACACCAAGAGGCGGTATCTGAACGGGATGCGTTGGCACCACTAAAAGAACTCTCATAGATTGATACTCTATTTTAAAATATTAATTTTATCCATCCGCCGCCCAGGACAGTATCGTCCTGATAAAATACTGCGGCTTGGCCCGGCGTAATCGCCCATTGAGGTTCATAGAAATTAACCTCAACTTGATTATTATCCAGAATATTTATTCTGGCTTTTGCCTGTTTGTGTAGATACCTAATTTTTACTTCCGCTTCCCGCCTGAGGCGGGTCTGTAGTAACTCATCAGGGTCGCCTCTGGCGACAAGAGTTTTAGTTGATTTTATTGCGTCATCAAATAAACTTATCCAATTGACTTCGTCAACTAAAAATGTTGTTTTATAAACATCTTCTTTAGGACCTAAAATGACGGTATTAGTTTTTGGAGTTATTTTGACAACATAAGCCGGTTTACCCAAAGCAATTCCTAAACCGTGTCGTTGACCGATAGTATATAATTGATAGCCTTGATGCTGCCCGATAATCCGGTCGTTGGTATCTTTTACATTTCCTTCTTTAAGACGATTCGGCAGACGTTCTTTTATTAGAATCCGATAATCATTACCGGGCACAAAACATATTTCCTGGCTTTCAGCTTTATCTTTAACCGGCAAGTCTATTTTACGCGCTAATTGACGCACTTCCGGTTTGGTTAACTCACCTAATGGAAAGCATATTCGGGATAGTTGTAGTTGTGTTAAAGGGAAAAGGACATAAGACTGGTCCTTGGTTTTATCTAATCCTTTCTTTAATAAATAGTGTTTCCCTTCAGTAGTAATTCTTGCATAATGGCCGGTGGCAATAAAATCAGCATCTAATTTATCAGCATATTCCATTAGTTTGCCGAATTTTAGATACTGGTTGCACCTGATACAGGGATTAGGTGTCCGGCCGGCATCGTATTCCGAGCAGAAATAATTTATTATCTGCTCAAATTCAGTCTTGAAATCAAGGACGGAGAATTTGATATCCAATAAATCAGCAACGCATCTGGCATCCTGGGCATCATAGACGCTGCAGCATGCCTTTCGTTTCGGTGCCATTTTTTCCAGACAGGTGCCTAAACTCATAAAAAGGCCGATGACTTCAAATCCTTGCTCTTTTAATAGATATGCGGCAACGCTGGAATCCACACCGCCGCTCATTGCTACAACCACGCGCTTTGACATATAATTAAGTAAACAGATTTAGCGGATTAAACTGATTTATATTCTGGCTTGCCTGATTGGTCTATTTCAATACTGAGTAAACCATCTCCCAGATTGATATTATCTTTTATTATAGTAAATTCTGCTGTCCATTTACCTTTTTCAAGAGCATTATTAATTCCTTCCGATACTTTTGTCCAGTCAGTCGTTGAACCATCTAATGAATCGGTGGGAGAGCCAGCATAGTAATAATTTAATCCCTTCTCTGCTAATAATCCGATAATTAATCCTTTTTTGCCTTGTATTTCAAACAAGTCCTCCCAATGCCAATGATCATTTGGCTCAAAATTACCAGTGATATAGTCCTCAATCTCTGCTTTTAGACGGAGCAATCCGTCTTTATTACCTACAATACGAATTTCTTTGGTCTCATCACTAATGTAAGCGCATAATTTAATATTTTCTGGGTTGAATCCGTACTGTTTTTTCTTACGGTCAAACTCTTTTAAATTGTCTTTCACTAACCAGGGCAGTCTAATTAAAACCCAAAATAATACAAACGGTATGGAGATAATCACGACTATACAATTTATAGGTCTTGGTAGTTTATAACCGGGTAATGGCAAACT
>JAZDFP010000275.1:0-3111 GCA_043807745.1 Planctomycetota bacterium | reverse complement strand
GCCTGCTTCCCGGCAGGTTGGCACTGTATCAGCCGGAGGCGGTTCAGGGAAGATACAGCGGTAACAGGCACTCTGATGTGGGATGATGGTCATTACCTGTCCGGTGTATCGTATTACGCCAGCGTGAATGAGAGGAATTTTATTTATTACACAGGCATCATTTAACAGGAACTTTGTGGCGAAGTTATCACTGCCGTCGATAACTACATCATAGTTCTTGATTATTTTTACAACATTATCAGGTTTGAGCCGGTTATGGAATATATTTAATTTGAGATGAGGATTAATTTCTTTCAGTCTTTTTTCTGCAGCGATAACTTTCATTTCGTCGAGATTGGACGGATTATATAATATTTGGCGGGGGAGGTTGGAAATTTCCACGCTGTCACTGTCAATCAATCCGATGGAGCCGACACCGGTTGCGGCGAGATAGATGGCTGACGGAGAGCCCAAGCCACCGGCGCCGATAATGGCTACTTTTGCCCGGCTAATCTTTTTCTGACCTTCTGGTCCAAAAGAGGGTAGTCTGATATGACGGCTGAATTGTTCGATGTTATTCATTTTATTAGCATAGAGCATAGGGCTTAGAGCATATAGTAGAAATGCTATACGCTCTTCGCTTCATCGTTTTCTTAAGTCCTGATTCGTTTGGACATAATTATACCAAAAATCGCAAAGATTAGCAAAGGTAATGTTATCGCCCAGAAAGGCGGTAGTATTCCTTTATTACCCATACCTTCTGATAAGAATTTAACGACGAAGAATGTCAAACTGATAATCAAGCATATTCCTATTCCCTTGGTGAGACTTTGTGATTTTCTGACGATAGCAAATGGTAATCCCATGAATATGAGAATAAGTGCGGTGAGCGGCTCGGTCAGTTTGGAATAATACTGCACCTTTAAAGAACTATTCTGCGGTTGTGTTGATATCAGGCTGTTCAATTGAGTCAGACTTAAATAAGAAGATGATTCCTCAAGTTTTTCGATAGAGCGAGGGGTCAGGCCGCAGGAAAGTAAAAAGCCGTCTTGTTGGAATGCTTGAGGGTTTGATTTCCTGTGAGCATTAGCGTCATAAGAATAAATCAGTCCGTTGAAAAGCAGCCAACCCGGTGTTTTTCTTGTTGACCAGACCCCGCGTTCCGCAACAATCTGGGTAATGAGATTATTTTCACGGTCGTATTGGTTTATCCAGACATCGTTCATCTGCTGCTGGGGGTAATTGTATTTTTTTATGGTGAATTGGTATTCGCCTGCCTGGCGGATAAGAAAGCGGTCTGAACCTTCTGATTTGAGAATCTTTTCGGTGAGAGTAATATTTTTGCCGAGAGATGGTACTATTTTTTCATTATTATAATACATTATTGCTATTACGAAAAGAATGGTTATAAAAATCGGCAGAACAATTCGGTAGACGGCGATACCGGCGGATAACATTGCTATCAATTCCCTTGTTTTCATCAATCGGACGATGGTTATCATCACGGCAATAAGCATTATTATCGGCAGGAGTTTGAAAAGAATGATAGGCAATCTTATTAAATAATAGTAGGGGATGAAAGTAAATAAACTTTCCTGCGATACTTCTATGAAATCACCGATGTTGGTAAAGAAATGAATGACGACATATAAACCGGTTAAAGACAGAATTGATATAATTAATGCAAATAAGAATGATTTCAGGATGTAAATATCAAGTTTCCTGATAGATGGAAGTAAACTCTTATTTATCATGCTTTATGATGTAATATAATAATATCAAACCGACTAACCCGAAGACAATATTACTCAGCCAGACTGAAATAGAGACCGGTAAAATATCTTTTTTAGTGCCGACGAGATTGCTTAACATCATTAGGGGATAATAACCGACGAATACTATCAGCATACTGATGCCGACGCCTGCCACACGGCTGCCTTTACGGATTAATATTCCGATAGGTATTCCGATAAAAGCGAATATTAAAGGAGTTAATCCGGATGAATAGCGTTGATGTTTGCTTGAAAGTGCCTGTCTGGTTTTGGTGGGATTATTTTTATATTCTACAAGCATTCTATCTAATTCACTGTTTGTCAGACTGGCAAGATTCTTGCGGGAAGGAGCAAATAGATTGGAGACATCCAGCCGGTAAATATGGCCGCCTGATTTTACCAGATGCGGAATAGTGCGTTTGGTAGATTCTTTTTTTGTATACTGAGATGTTTGTTTTTCTTGCTCCCACATGGTGATATAGACATTATTGAGGTTTAATGAGAACATGGCATTTTCTTCATCAAGTTCAAATTTGCCATTTTGAGCTGAAAGTTCTTCCATTAACTCTTCTTTGTTTGGGTCGAATTTAAGTAAACGAACAGAGTTGAAAACCCCTTTATCGCGGTTGGCATAACTAATTTTACCATCAGGCAGTTTTATTTCGTCCGCTCCCTGGGAGTCTGAAAATATGCGGTTCTTAAATGCACTGATAGTTAACTGGCGGGTTTTAGAATGGCAATATGGTATTAATTGAGTATTTATCATGAATATTCCAATAGATAAAAATATTGTCAGGAAAAATATGGGTCTAATGACTCGTAATAGTGGTATGCCTGATGATTTTATTGCCAGGATTTCGTTATCCTCTGAAAGTCGTCCGAAAACAAAGATACAGGAAAGTAAAACCGCCAAGGGAATTATATACACTAAGGAAATAGGGATGAAATACGGCAATACTTTGAAAACAAATTCTTCATCAAGAGCCGTATATTTCTGGAACTGGAAAAAGGGGACTATCAAAAGAACTATGGCTAACAAAACAGTAGTTACTATTAGGAAGCTTATCAACCATTCACGCATCACATATTTTTGAATCAGCATATTACTATTGTATTAAATAAGAATAATTAAATCACGAAAAAGCAAGAAATTATTCACCACAAAGGCACAGAGGTAAATACAAATCTTTAATTCTTTAGGTCCTTTTTGCCCCGCACATAAATGGTAAAATCAAGACATATATACACTGGTTTTTTATTCTATTTATGTGTGGGGTGAATGTTTCTGTGGTGAGTTTCTTGATTTCAAAATTCCCGTGTTGTGGCCATAGTAATCGCTTCTTGGGAAAAGAGGGATTAG
>JAZDFP010000274.1:0-5809 GCA_043807745.1 Planctomycetota bacterium | reverse complement strand
ATCGCCACGCTTGATTATGAATCGCGTTTGGCTGAACTTATATTGGAAGCCAAAAAGGTATTTAATAATGTATTATTGGCACAGTCGGAGTTGTTCCTTTCACGGGAACGTTTTGATATTGATAACAAATCATTAGACATCATCCGGAAATCTTATACAGCCGGACGGCTGACTCAGTCAGAATTCTTGAATACCGAACAGAAAGTGGCTGGAGCCAAGATTGCATTACAGGGCAAAGAAGAAGCATTGAAGAATGAGTTGCACAATTTAAGGAGACTCCTCGGAGTAGATGAATCAACGCCGCTTGAATGCCCGGCTAAACTTGAACCGTTATTCTATGAAGTGAAATCTGACCGGATAAAGGAAACAATGCTTGTGAATCATCCCCGGATTAAGTTAAGGAGAAGTGCTATCAAATTAACCGAGGCGCAACTGGTTGAAGATAGAGCGGGTCGGATACCTGACCTCAGAGTTGGTCTTGATTATATGGAACCAATACAAAGCGGCCATAGTATGGTAGGGCTGAGCGTAGAACTCCCTTTACCGCTATTTAACAGGAATCAGGGTAAGATTGCCCAGACCCGGAGCGAACTTATTGCAGCCCAGGAACAATTACAGTCCGTGGAAAATGATTTGATTACCTCCTTCAATCAGGCATTGAATAATTATCAATTAGCCGCGGATAATGTGATGCTCTATGAATCCAAAATTATGCCCAACGAAGAGAAGCAATATAAGATAGCGGATGTATCTTATAAATCAGGTCGGGTCTCTTATCAGGAATTACTTTCAGCCCGTATGAAACTTATAGATATCACCTTGGCTTATCTTGGATTTATTAAAATGCTTAATGACGCTTCTGCTGAACTTGAATATCTTGCAGGCAAACCACAATAAGTCCCAATAGATTTGTTACCCCATTCTATTTCTGTGCAAGCGGTTTCACCCAGCACATAACTTCTACTTGGGTTTCCCACCGTAGAAGCTATGTGCTGGGTTCATATCATCCGGCATATCGCAGGTGAAAGAGATTTTCTCATTGGTAATAGGATGATAGAATGATATGGAAGATGAATGTAAGGTAAGCCGTTTGGATTTTATCTGATAATCTTTGGCAAAGGCGAATCTCCTTTCACCCACTATCGGATGTCCGAGCATCTTGAAATGCAGTCTAATCTGATTGGTCCTGCCCGTAACAAGTTCTACTTCAACTAAACTATAACCCTGAGAATAATATTTCACTACGCTGTATTTAGTCAGTGCTTCTTGACCCTCTAATTTATAATTGATAGTGCCGTTTTCTTTAGCCGGTTTTCCCTGAATGAATGCCAGATATTTCTTGGCAACTTTCTTATCATAAAACTGGCTCATCATTTTTTGTTGCATAGATTTGCCTTTAGCATATAATATCAGACCGGATGTATCCCTGTCCAAACGATGGCAGGGGTGTGCCTTGGCACTGTCCGGAGCAGATGATTTTGACTGGAGATAATCGTTGAGCAGATTAGTGAGAGTATTCTTTTCATCTTTAGGAGTTGGAATTACCAATAAGCCGGATGGCTTATTTACCACGATTAAATAATCATCTTCAAATATGATGGAATATTTTGGCATATAATTCATTATAGTTACAGAGTTACAAGTTACAAGTTAAAAGTTTAGTTTTATACCTGTAACCTAAAACCTGAAAATTAACAGAAAGAGAACACGAATCCTACGAATCTGACGAATGGCACGAATAATTTTCCCGCCTAATTCGTGTTATTCGTTCTATTCGGACTTATTCGTGTTCCTCTGGAGATTTTTAATGAAGACCCCATACGAAAACTCATACAAATTGGCTTGTGATGAATTCTCTGAATTGAATTTGGAAGATGTAGCATTCAACAGCAGTGCGCGAATGGAAGGTGATGCTATATACATAGATTTTCTTAGTGAGACATTTATTGTGAAAGATGGAGGAAAAGAAATAACCACTTCATCAGGTCGCGAGGTAAAAATAAACGAGAAGATACTGCTCTTGCATTATCTGATTACGGCTGATGGCGCACCGCTTCAGAGAGAAGAGATTACGCTTGAGAATATTCCGGGCGCCTCGTTTTATTATCCCACCTATAAGGCACGGACTATAGATTTGATTATCAATAAGTTTGCTTTAGCATCATCTGGATTCATCGCTTCGGCTAAGAATATGGGATTTAATCCGGTCAAAGAAGGGGAGTTAAACCGTTTAAGGTCATTGGTGTTGCCTAATGTGTTGATTAGTTTTGTATTCTGGTCGGAAGATTTAAGCAATCTCAAGATTCTTTATGACAAGAACATTACCCATTATCTTCCGTTAGAGGATATTATTATCCTTACTGAACTTGTTTCACACAGGATAATCAAATCAGTTATTTGAAATAATTTCAGCATAGACAAGTTTGTATAAATTATACTGTTCTACTTGATTTTCTTTCTCAGTATGATAAAATTGTTAGTAGAAATGTATTTGGGATGTAGGAGATTTAATATGTCTTCATTTTCCTTGCGTATTTTGCTCATTCTGTTCGTAGCGTTATCCTTGAACGTCGCAGTAGCACAAGAAGAGCAAGAAACGGTTGTTACCGGCAATTATTATCGTATTCACTGTCATTTCAAGAACGAGCAGATTGCTTCAGAAGCATTGAAGACAGCCGAAATCGTTTATCCGATAGTAGCCAAAATATTCAACGCCAAGACAGATAAACTTAATAATCCACTTGAAATACATCTATATCGCACGGAATCAGATTACCGCGCTATTGAGAAGAAGATTACTGGAGGCAAATTCGCCGAGAACGGCTGTTTCTCAATGCCGACAACCAAGACCTCGCATATTGCGTTGTCGCCTACATGTTCTGATGCGACATTGCGTGCGGTAGGACTGCCATTACTTACTCGTCGTCTTATTGCCCACGAGGGATGCCATCTTGCTCAGTACGCAATTCTTCCAGGAGGTTTGGAATGTCCTGACTGGTTTAAGGAAGGACTGGTAATGTGGATGGCGGATTTGGTTATAGCTAAACTTGGACTAAATCTACCTTTTGAGCAGGACCCGGAAAACTCAAAAAGCATCTTGGATTGCCAAGAACTATTGGAAAATGGTTCGCTTCCTAACACAAATATGATTATCAAGGATGAATTGGGCGCTGTTAAGGACATGCATTATTTCTATAAATATGGTGTCTGGGAGCTGTTTTTCCATTTCCTTAAAGAAGGTAAGTATAGCAACTCTTTTGAGAGCATAATGAGAGATGTCCGTAGATTCGGTGGAGGTACTAACTCATACAAGAACTTGATAAAGCATTTTGAAGAATCATTTAATAAAGAGATATTTAAGACGCTGAATAAAGATTTTATTGACTACCTGAAATCGCTTAAACCAGAATGGCGACAGGAATATCGCTCACTGGATACACATGGCAAAGAATGGATACAAATCGCTTTCGAAGATACCAATGCAGTTGCTTTTAAAACTAATCCGGTTGGTAAATAAAATTACAGCATCAAGGGAGAAATGGAGATATTGCCTGGTAAACGTCTCCAATGTAACATTATGATTGGGCGAACCAAAGAAGGTTGGATTTCTGTGGCGTGTGCGCAGGGCGGAGTAAACATTTTGGAATACCGTAGCAAGAGTGATGAATGGATTAAGTTAAATGGGGCATTATTTCCCGGCTTAAAGGCAGAATGTTCAACTAAATTTGTCGTGAGTGTCCAGCAGGGCACAGTTAAATTATTAATAGATGGTGCTCCGGTGGTGGAAGCTTCGGTAGGCAACCGCGATATGACAGGTCCTTGGGGGTTGAGCGTCCAAGCGGGCGGTGCTGTTTTATGGCGTAACCTGTGCGTTGAATGATTAGTAAAGCATTCATTGAAATAATTAATCTTGATTAAGTATTGCTTCTAATCCCTGCAACTTAATGATATGTAGTGTGGACGGAAAATCTCTTCAGCAAGCTCAAGTTCATATTCTTTAACAATATCAGGATATTTCTGTCTAAATTCCTCAAAACTGTTAGCCGTATATGTTTGGGGTTGTGTGTCGTTTTTATTATAATCGGTTATAATTACCGTAAATTTATCAGATTCTTCTGATATGCAGAGCTCGTAGGCTTCAGATTTATTATTAGTTCCGGATGAGCCGGATATTGTATCTCCTGCTCCTTTTCCAAAACGCCAGTAGCATCCGTCTATGGATGCTATTAAAAATAACAATACAAGAAATGTGAAAACTATTCTTTTCATACGAGATATCTCCTAATATATTAAACGGATAAAACACCTTAATGGTTCATTTTATTCTGACTAATTCCAAATTTCTAACAGGGTGGCGGTAAGATACACAGGGTTGGACGGTAAGGCACACAGGGCTGGACGGTAAGGTACACAGGGTTGGATGGTAAGGCATACAGGGTTGGACGGTAAGGCACGGAGGGTTAGGAGGTCAGGCAGGGGGTATTAGTAGTCTGGGGGATGCCACCCCCTCGTTAGAGTCGTCCTTATATATCAAGGGGTTAGGGAAAGAGAAGTCGGCTGAAGGTGGTAAAAATGGGTGTTGTAACCACAGATTAACACAGATGGAAACGGATTTTCATAAATATATATGTGTTATGAATTCATAGTATCAAACTTCTCTAATGCATTAGCAAGGTTTGTTTCATTAGGATTATTCTTATTATATGTCCTTATAGTCGTTTCATATCTTTCCCATAATCGCTTAGATTCGTCTAATACATCATAAGAGTCATTTATATTAATTTTAGATAAATTACACAACAGTGCTTTTTTACTTCCATCTTTACTTTCACATATTTTTCTATTTAACCAGTTTTGTATCTCAGTTTGACCAGCTATTTCTATCATAATTTTTTTGGCAAACCTTTCCGCATCATATTCCATAGGCAATTGGAAATCGTATTTAAAATCGGGTATTAGTTTACAGTGGAATGAATATAAAAATATACATCCTAACGACCATATTTTCTTATCACATTCGTATTGTTTGATATGTTGGAATTCGTGCGCAAAATAACATATCTTATAAATCTCATCACCTGATATTCTGACATACTTACTTATATAAACCAGATAATCACATTTCTTTTCTTGAATCTTATTTCTTAGGAATTCAGGAATATCACATTGATATGAAGCTGGATAAACCTTAGCATAAGCAGATACTACTTTAGTACTTTTGTTTTGGAATAGAGTCAATCTATGAAAATAGAATAAAACTTTTCTGTTATTTTTAATCTGTATTATTTTGCTGATTTTCCTTATTAATCCTTCATTTTCTTTGTTTATCCGTTTTTCTTCGGTATTGTCATTGTCTATTAGGTGATGTTCACATTTTATATTCATTTTTATTATAATTAATTACGCTATGACCCATGATATATTACTAATTATTTATAATTTATGTTGTGTTATAGGATTATGCCCCAAATAAAGTATATATCTCTTTTATTTAATACTTTGTTCTTTTTCCTTAAATCCTTTTATAATAAAATTAACAACAATATATTTAATAAAAAAGTAAATTAACCAAACAGGTATAAACCCAAATAAAAATGCCAGCGGAATTGCCCAAGTTTCTATAGGACGACTCGCGGTGTTCAAGACTACTAAAAGAGATATTATGCCTGTTAAATTTGATAGGATGAAAGTGATTCTATAAAATCCTTTTTGTAGATTCATAATATTCCTCCAACTATATATTTTTTATCGTTATTGTAGATATTAATCTGCGAAATCCGGTGACACAATAATCATTGTTTTAAGTTAA
>JAZDFP010000273.1:0-4077 GCA_043807745.1 Planctomycetota bacterium | reverse complement strand
TATCCAAGCACTGAGTAGAATAAAGGATAAATCAGTAATTCCGCAACTTCTTGATTTTAAGAATAATGTAGAACGATACGATACAAAAACATATGATACTAACAGGCTTTATTGTAATACATTGGTTGCTTTGGCACAATTGGGCGAGAAATCTGTAGGAGCAAATTTGATTGATATATTAAAACATCCTGAAAAGTCAGGTGATTTTAATAAGGATTATCTTGTTAATGTTACGGGTTCTATTTGCGATAAAACCCTCTTACCTGAAGTGGTTGAAATGCTTAAAAATGGTAAAGGTATAACCGTTACCTATGCAGTAACTATTTTAAACAGCACAACGGATAAATCCATTATTCCGGAATTAATATCCTTATTAGAAAGTAATTACGACAAGCAGCTATCTTTTCCGGATAGGAGGTGTCCAGGTGCTACACGGCTTACAAGATTTAAATATGTGGTTAATGGTTCCCTGAAAAAAATAACAAATCAGTCTTTTTCTAAGCCAGAGGAATGGAGGGAATGGTGGCAGAATAATAAGGATAAAATTGAAGATGAAAAATAGACCGGACAATAAAAGGCAATGAGTGAGAGACAACTAATTTTCTAATGGGATATTTTGCATTTGAATTCTGTGACATACACCTTCCCACGAAAACTGCTAATTAATTGACATACAAATCATCGTTTTATATATCTGGGGCATGGTTTTGCAATCCGCTTAAATAAAGAAATATGCGACGCGGTGTGTGTCAGCCGATGGAAAAAGGAATGGATATAGAAAAGTAAATAGATTAAAGTTGACAAATCAGATTTGAAGTGGTTTGATTGGGGAAAGTATGTTATACGAGAAAATATTCAAAGCCCTTAGTGAATCTAAAGTCAAATATCTGGTGGCTGGAGGTATCGCGGTTAATCTGTATGGAATTGAACGGCTGACTCACGACGTTGATATCCTTATTCTATTAACAGAATCTAATCTTCAACGTTTTATTTCAGCAGTCAAACAATTAGGTCTGTGTCCTAAGATACCGGTCCGAATAGAAGACCTTGCCAATCCGGAATTGCGCCGGAAATGGAGAGAAGAAAAAAATATGATGGTCTTTAGTCTCTATGACCCGAAGGACCCGCTTTTAACATTGGATGTAATGACCGAGATAGAAATAGATTTTGATAGGGCATTCCGTCAGAGAACAAGAATAAAATCCGGTTCATTGACAATACCGTTAATACCCTTAAATGATTTAATTAAACTCAAGCAAAAAGCCGGTCGGCCTCAAGACATTGCCGATATTCATTATTTACAGATGATAAAAAAGGGGAAAGTAAAATGAATAAACCGCCATTACTTTATTATCGCAGTATTGAACAGATTAAAGAGTATCGGGCAATACCCGTTGAAGATAGATTAAGATGGTTAGAAGAAGGAAGCAGATTCTTCGGCAGGTTATACTATGCTTTACCGAAAAACCGGCAGGATTCCATTAAAGAATTTAGGCGAATCAAAACCAAATCCGGAGTTAAATAATGTAACAATTCTGGTGACACACACCACCCGATGATGACACCGTTTAGTGCGGGCTACTTCTCCGATATCTGGACCTCAATGTAGAACTCGCCGCTTTGTTCAAGACCCCAGTCGCAGTGGCTCTGACCGCCCGGCGTGAATTTGACATATTTGTCGGTCTGCAATCCGGCAATGAATATGTTGACTATTTCGTTCTGCTCGTCAATGGTGTCCTTGTCAATATCCGCCCTGAGAATGGTTGCACCGGTCTGGACCAGTAGCGGTTCAAGTCCGGCCTTAAATGCGCCCCTTAAAGACGGCGGTATTATATTTACCGGCGGTCCTTTTATATTGGCCGTATGTTCTAACAATTGCACTATCCGCCGGTCTGCTACTAACCAGAACGGAATCAGCGCCGACGCTCCGTAACCGCGTATCTTATCACCGGTCAATCTCATCGTAATCTGTGCGTTCTTAACATACCGCTCAACCGCGCCGGAGACCCGTTCCTTGAATAACTTGCCGTCCTCAGCAAACATCCGGTCAAGGTTCTTGTCATACTTCTCAAAGCCGGCCGAGATATGCTTGGCGTGCTTGTCCGTGATGCCTTTCTTGGTCAGTCCGGACTCGCTGATAAAGTTCGGGTCAATAAAATTCTTGTAAACATTGATTGATGCCTCGGCGATATTGGATTCATACCGCGGCTGGTCAGGTATCTTTTTCTTGCGCTTCAGGTTTATCACTTCTGAATTATTAATCATTCCCTTTTCCCACTGGCTACCTGACCATTCAGGAAGTGACTGCGATACCGCAATAATTACCTTCAGACAGTTTAGTATCTTTGACATAATATCCTCCTTCTATTATCCGAATAATTCATCCCGAATGCTTTCGGGATGAATTATTAGGGATACCGACCCGTCCCTATCCATTCAGTTAAGTATAGGTTAAGGCAGTTGTGCCCGGGTCAGCACTATATATATTATACACTATATCTTAGATTTGTCAAGGGCATACTTAAAAATAATGCATAATTCTCCGTTTACTGCCAGTTGGAGCGAAGCGACTTACTGGCAGTTATGGTGGCAGTATAGGTGGCAGGTAATTCGCTACCGCTCAAACTGCCACCGAACACATAAGAGGCTGCCTGTTCGTCGGATAATAGTTCTGCCATATCTTATACCCTACCACCTCTGACCTGCGCCTATAATAGAGGTGTAGTAATACCATAATAGAGGTGGTCTGCACAGGTGTTATACTCCACCTAATCAACTAATAGAGGTATACCACTAATCTGTCAGGGTATATCTACAAGGGTAATATGGGTGCAGTATAACTCTAATAGAGTAGCAGGTCATTCCTGATACCGGAGTAGTGCAACCGTAACACCATCATACTACAGAAGTGTCAGGGGTACAGATAACAACTAATAGTGGTATAGTATTAACCTGATACAGGGTATGGTGTATCTACCCACCCCCCACCCTCCCCCCTCCCACCCCCTAACCTATGCCCTAACACACTGGTAGATTAGGGGTGGTATGCCGGATAATAACTCCCCCCTTCAGTGGATATCTACTCGGCTCGTTCAGGGGAACGAGCCCTACATAATTTTGTGTCGTATAAGTCTATAACATTTGTTATTGAGGGTTAATTGTAGATAACGACCTTTACGGTCGTTGATGTCAACGAGGTAAAACCTCGTTGGCTACCCACAGATTCAAATGTTATGAAGCACTATTGTAGGTCACCGGTCCCCGACCGTGCCGAATGGCTGGACAACCTGATATACTTAATCTTTGGATATACCATTAATTATTAATTCCGATTAATTCGGGGTATAGCATACTTATTTTAAGGTATAGGAAAGTATAAACACGAATAGGACGAATTAAGGCGAATCATCCACAGGGTGACCCAGTGCGGTCACACGAATAAGAAATTACCAGTTACGATTCCTATCCCCAAAGGATATTCGTGACATTCGTTCCATTCGTGTTATTCGTGTTCCTCTTTTTCTTGACAGGGCAGACTTTTCATCTATACCATTAATTAAAGTTTTGTGTTCTTGGTGCCTTTGCCCTTCAGGGTTCTTGCCCATCGTGGTTGGTAATAGAAATTATCAATGATTAAAATTATTTCAAATAGTCCTGCAGAGACCATTCGTTTGGGTGAGCGGTTTGGACGCACCCTCAAGGACGGTGATTTTGTTGCCCTCATCGGTATTTTAGGTGCCGGTAAAACCTATTTCACCAAAGGAATTGCCAAAGGGTTAGGCGTATCTAAAAAACACCATATAACCAGTCCGAGTTTTGTTTTAGGGAATCTTTATTTCGGTAAAAAGACGGCTCTCTATCATTTTGATGCCTATCGTTTGAATAACCCTAAAGAATTATTCGGATTAGGTTTTGGCGAGTCATATTCAGAGAAAACCATAACTGTTTTGGAATGGGCTGATAAACTTCTGCCTCTAATTCAAAAGAATAAATATTCGGAGCGAATTATCAAGGTCAGATTAAAGATAGTCGGTTCTGAAAAGCGGTTGATAACGTTTTCTTTTCCCTCTAAGAAGA
>JAZDFP010000272.1:0-2707 GCA_043807745.1 Planctomycetota bacterium | reverse complement strand
ACATCTTTTATTTTGGTCATTGGGGTTTTGGTAATTGGGATTTGTTTGGGATTTGCCTGCCTGTCGGTCAGGCAGGGGATTTGCCTGCCTGTCGGTCAGGCAGGGGATTTGGGATTTCATCTTTGCACCTTCTTTTGACTGCTCTTCAATGTGGGATTCTTCCAAAACTCCCTTATCACATAATAGGCCTTGCGCGGAATACGTTTATTTATCCCATTCTCTAATTCTTCAGAAAGCCCTACGATACCAAACCACTCCTCATTCATATTTTTATTGTCTTTTGCTTTTATATCAAAATAATAACTGCTGTTAGACCAGTTTGACTCAGTATCGTGTATCTTCCAGCCTGCGGGGTCGCTTTCATTATGTTTCCACCATTCATCTGTCCATTCAAAAATCGTACCGCCCAGGCAATTGCCCGCTCCTTGTTCGTTGTTGGCTAAATTTTCATAAATCTGTCGCCACTGCGATTCTAAAAAGAAGGCCTGCATATTCTGGTCTTCTTTTTTTAGGTAAGCATCATAACAATCTGCGCCAAATTCCAATATTACAATCGGCCTATCAAAGGCTACCTTCAAGGCCTTAAAAAGATTGCCAAAGGTCCTTCCGCGATAGATTATACAGCCAACCAGATCAATATCCGGGCATACGCTGCTAGCTACATCCAATCCTAAAAGCTCGCCATTGCCTAATGCTACCGGATGATTAGGATCTATCTTGTGTATTGAGCGGGCGATATCGTTAACAAAGGAATAATAAATCTTAGCGCGCATAATTTTCTGTTTAGCAGGGTCGGTTTCTTTGTCTATTTCTTCTGAATGCCAGGGATTGAGCTGCCCCATGCAAGAATAATTATTTTCATTACCCAAAGCCCAAAAAAGTATCCCCGGCTCGTCTTTGTAGAGGCCAACCATCTCTAAAACTTCTTTTTTTATCCTTTCCCGAAATGCCTTGTCTGCATAAAAGGGGCAGGGATATTCCCAAAAACCCAGCCAGTCCCCTATAATTGTACGAATGCCGTAGAGTTGGTATAAATCCCTGATTACTCTCTTAACTTCCTGGGAATTATCGTGAGCCTGATAAATTCTTACTGTATTCATTCCCATCTCTTTCATCAACTTTCCATCCGCCAACCACGGCTTGTTTGAGTCAGACCACCAATCATATTCGTGATTCTGGCCTATGAGTATGGGATTATAACAGACCCCTTTTATAATATAAGGTTTATTGGCTACGATCAGCTGATAATGGCTGTTTTTAAGTTTCTTGATATAAACTGTGGCTTGCGGTGTCAAGACCCTGGCTATAGCTATAATCAATATAATAGCTGCTAATAAAAAAATAGTTATAAAATAAACTCTCTTCATCCCCTTAAACCATTCAGGCCATATTGTTGTTAATTGTAGTGATTAGAATATCGGAGTATCGAGGACAATAAGCAAACCAAGGGCACGGGCCATGCGCTTATAAAAATCTTCGCCTTATCCGGACACCTTATTCTTTTTAACGGTCTCCTGGAATCGAATATCTCTGCCTACTTTGATTCCGTTTTGAAGCTAATCTTCTTATGTAACGAGTCTACTCGTATTTAATCTCGTCTAAATAAAAGGTTGCTCCTTCGGGATTGGCATCGAGATTAGTTGACCAGCAGAAGCCTCCGATGATATACGACATATCTTTGCCTTTTAAATCAATGGTATACTGCGTCCATTCCTTGTTTAAAATAATCGGCCCGATACTAGCGGAGTCAGAATCAGAATATTCTCCCATTAGCCCGCCTAATTTAAATTCTTCAATCCGCTCTCCGCCTTTAGCGCCTCTTGCCCATAAAGTAAGTTTGGTGGCGCGGGATAAATCAAAACCAGCATCAGTTGTCGCCCAGTTGTTAGCCGGATTCTGCCAATAGATACCTGCCCAGCGCGCGCCTTGGGAGCCTTTGCCAGTATAAACTATCTTGATACAGGTATCACCCAGATAGGGGTCTTCGGTTGAGGCACCATTATACTTTGTGTCGCCGTAATCGCCCATCCAGCCCGAAGAGACGAAATGATTGTTGATTGAACTTTTATCTGCAAAAACATAGAAAGGCATTCTCTGCGGCTCCTTTACTTGCGCCTTAATATTGGGGTCTATCTCGAATTTGATGTCATCCAGATAAAATTCGCAGCCTGCCGGATTTAAGTCCGAGGTCGTAACCCACCCGAAACCACCGCTGATAGACGACAGGTCATAGCCGACAAGATTGATGGTGTATTCCTTCCAGATATCGGTGAGTTCAATCGGCCCCACTTCCACGGTTGCAGAATCTGGATAAATGCCTTTAATACCACCCACCACAAACTTTTGTATTATTTCACTACCCTTGGCTCCCCTTGCCCAAAAAGTAAGTTTAGTCATCCCTGTCAAATCAAAGCCACCCTTCTTGGTTCCCCAGTTATTAGCCGGATTCTGCCAATATACACCTGTCCAACCTAGCCCTTGTGATTTTTTGGCGGTATATATATTCTGGATACAAGTTGTACCGGAATGAGGATTATTCATATGTTGGTCACTTAATTTAATATCGCCATAATCACCCATCCAGCCCGAAAGAATATAGTGATTATCGGCGGAGTGCTTATCAGCATAAATACCAAATGTCTTGACTGTGCTTTCATTTGCTAGCTTTTCTTGGGCAAAGACACAAATCGGCATTATCAAAAGCAGT
>JAZDFP010000271.1:0-2605 GCA_043807745.1 Planctomycetota bacterium | reverse complement strand
GAATATCAGACTTTTTGGAGAAATGACTGTCTTAGAAAATGTGATGGTGGGGATGTTCTGCCGAACCAAAAGCGGTCTGGTTGGTTCTATTATTAGAACAAGTGGCACCGTTTGCGAGGAGCGTGATTGTGCCCAGACTGCATTACAACTACTTGATTTCGTAGCACTTTCTGATAAACAAGACTCCTGGGCGCGCAATCTGGCATATGGCGACCAGCGCAGATTAGAAATAGCCCGTGCACTCGCCACAAAACCAGATGTGCTTCTCCTGGACGAACCTGCTGCAGGAATGAATCCATCTGAAACCAATGATTTAATGAATCTCATCATAAAAATCAGACAGCGCGGAATCACGGTTATTCTTATTGAACACGATATGAAGGTTGTAATGGGTATTTCAGACCGCGTTACGGTTTTAGACCACGGCGTAAAGATTGCTGAAGGAACCTGTAAGGATGTTCAGTGTAATCCTAAGGTGATTGAAGCGTATTTGGGAAAGGAAGACGAACTCAATGCTTAAATTGGAAAATATTCATACTGCTTACGGACCTATTGAAGTGCTTAAGGGTATTTCATTAGAGGTCAAACAAGGCGAGATTGTCACCATTATCGGTGCCAATGGGGCGGGCAAGACCACCACGTTAATGACCATCTGCGGTATAAACAAAACTAAAAAAGGCACTATTACCTTTAATGGTAAAAATATAGAAAATCTTCCGCCACACCGGATTGTTTCTTTAGGTGTTTCTCAGGCACCAGAAGGCAGACGTATCTTCCCGCGCCTGAGCGTCAAGGAAAATCTGGAAATGGGCGCATTTACGCGGACTGATAAGGAAAACTTCCCGGTTGATTTGGAGCGGGTATTTAATCTTTTCCCCATTCTTAAAGAACGCCAGAACCAGAAAGGCGGCACTCTTTCAGGCGGTGAACAGCAAATGCTCGCCATCGCTCGGGCGCTTATGGCAAAACCCAAGTTACTACTTCTTGATGAACCATCATTAGGATTGGCACCAATTATCGTAAGCAAGATATTTGAAGTTATCAAGGAATTAAATAAATCAGGCACAACGATTTTAATTGTAGAGCAGAATGCCCGGATGGTGCTCCAGATTGCACACCGCGGCTATGTAATGGAATTAGGCAGGATTATTATGTCCGACACAGCCCGGACACTCCTTCATAACCCCAAGATAATTGAGGCATATCTTGGTGGATAATTAATTTTATGGAATTTCAAAGGATAGCCACAAAGACACAAAGGCATCCCGCAAGGCGGGGTGGCAGAAGTTACTAAGTTTTCTTGACTTATAAAATAAAGGAGGAAATATCTATGTGGCAGGAAGAGAAAGTCAAAAAAGTATTCAGGCGAATTGAACTGTTTCAAAATGCAATGGTCCAAACTCAGAAAGCGCTGACTGCCTTGCCGGCAATCTCTCCAATTAATAAGGGTATTGGAGAAGTAAAAAAGGCAGCCTATGTCAAAAAGTTATTACAACAGATAGGTTTTGACAGTATTGATGAATACCGTGCGCCGGACAGGACTGCTCCTTGCGGTTATCGTCCTAATCTAATCGCACGATTAAGAGGCAGGAATCATTCTAAAACTATTTGGATAATAAGCCACCTGGATGTTGTGCCAACAGGACCCAAAAATCTCTGGAAAACCGACCCCTATAAGATGGTGCAAAAGGATGGAAAAATATATGGTCGCGGAGTTGAAGACAATCAACAGGCAATCGTTACATCAATTTATGCGGTTAAGGCAATGAAAGACCTTAAACTCGTTCCGGAATACGATGTCGGATTAGCCTTCCTGGCTGATGAAGAAACCGGCAGCGATTATGGGATCCGTTATCTATTAAAAAATGAGAATCTATTTAGTCGTGATGATATAATTATCATTCCGGATAGTGGAAGTTCAGACAGCAGGAAAATAGAGATTGCCGAGAAATCAATCCTTTGGTTAAAGATTACAACGCAAGGCAAACAATGTCACGCCTCAATGCCCCATAAAGGTATAAATGCCCATCGGGCTGGTGCTCATCTGCTTTGCCATCTGGATAAGATATTACATCAACGGTTTAAAAGAAAGGATAAGATATTCAATCCGCCTATCTCAACCTTTGAACCGACAAAAAAGGAAGCAAATGTGGAAAATGTAAACACTATTCCCGGCGATGATGTTTTTTATATTGATTGTCGGGTAATGCCGCAATATGATTTGACTGCGGTTAAGAAAATAATCAAACAAGAATCTACGCATCTGGAAAAGAAGTTCGGGGTGAAATTCACTTTTACAGTGCAGACTGAGGCTTCGGCTCCGGCTACACCTGCTTCCGCGCCGGCGGTCAATATGCTTAAACAAGCGATTCACTACGTCACTAACAGAAAACCTATTCTGGTAGGCATTGGCGGCGGCACATTTGCGGCACATTTCAGAAAGGCAGGCTATTCAGCAGTCGTCTGGTCAACCCTGGAAGAAAGTTGTCATCAGCCAAATGAATATTGCGTAATAAAAAATATGCTGACCGATACCCGTGTCTTTGCTTATCTGTTTAGCGGAAGAGTTTAAGTAGAAAGTGTCATTGTTTCTTACGGGACGACC
>JAZDFP010000270.1:0-3695 GCA_043807745.1 Planctomycetota bacterium | reverse complement strand
CGCATATAATTTCTTAAATTGGTTTATAAAAGAACAGGTGGAAGAAGAAGAAAACGCTACAAATATCTTGAATGATTTCAAGATAATCAATAATTTAAACAAGATTGATAATAAATTAGCAAAGCGTAAGGCATAATAAATTGAACGCAGATTATAAGGAGTTAAAATATGACAAAAAGATTCATAATAGCGATTCTGATATTGACGCTGGGCATTACATCCTGCGCCCAAAACCAGACACCGGTGGAGACAAAAGAAACAGGTAAGACCAAAGCAATCGTTCTTACCGGTCTGAATCCCGATACCTACATTAACCCGGAAATGGGATTCGGCATTCATCTCCCGCAGAAATGGCAGTATGACGAGGAAGGTTCTAAAGAAGTCACCAAACAACTTAATAAGGAACTGAGCCAGCAGTGCAAAGCCGTGGCTTTTTCCGAGCCGGGAAACGACCAGTTCCCGCACGGAATGTTTATTCTGGTTGAACCATCTAAAGAAATCCCCTCAACCGAACCCGAGCAAACCAAACATTTCCAATCCTTATTAGAAAGATTTGAAAGCAAGTTCAGCCAGACACAGGTAATTAAAATTGGCGGATATGTAGCCCTGAGATGCATTTTCCCGCAGACTAAGTCTGAGGAACAACTATGCTTCTACCATTGCACCCGGATATTCACCGGTGAAAAGATGTTTGAAATAATCTTTATGGTTCCCGAAAGTTTCCGGACACAATACGAAAGTGTCTTTGACAGATGCGTAGAAACTTTTCAGGTCATCCATTAATTACTGAATCCCGTTAGAATCGGATTAGGGCTATCCCGTTTAATCCGGCTGCTAAATATGCTCTTCTTTGTATCATTCGTTAGTTGTCATGCTGAACGAAGTGAAGCATCTATACTCATCACCCCCACCATAGGCGAGGTCTGATGTTACAGCAGGGTTCGCCGCAGGCAACCCGCTGAAGAAATAATAGTCAGTAATAATCGCAAATCGCTTGACATACAGGTATTGGTTTCATATAATATAAGTATCTATGCTTAAGAAAATTGTGCGGAAACGAAATTATCGGGGTTTCTCAGAAGTAAAGGATAATCTTGCTTACTGGTTATCCAGACCACCTGAGGAACGGATATCTACGGTTGAACGTTTAAGGAGACAATATAATGGAAGTTCAGAACGACTTCAGAAAACTGCTCGAATTATTCAACACCCATAAGGTTGCATACATAATTGTTGGTGCTTATGCCCTCGCCTATCACGGTGCTCCTCGTTATACAGGCGATATTGATATTCTGGTGCATCCTGATTCTAAAAATGCCAGACGCATAATTGACGCCCTTAATGAATTTGGACTTAGTTCTCTAAATTTAACAGTTGATGATTTCGTATTCCCCGGTAAAGTAGTGCAGCTTGGCGTTGCGCCGGTGCGGGTAGATATTGTAACATCCATAACCGGGGTGTCATGGAAACAGGCATCTATCAGTCGTGTCAAGGGTAAATACGGTGATGTTGCTGTATCATATATTGGTAAAAAGGATTTTATCCGTAATAAACGAGCATTGGGTAGGAAAAAGGATCTGGCTGACCTTGAGGCACTTGGTAAAGAATAAACCACTCTCAATGAATATAAATACAAGAAAACTTCGTAATCCCGCCTTGACGGAATGTCTTTGTGGCTAAATTTTATACTTTCCTATACTATGAAAAAGAAGATATTGATTGCTCTTGGCGTAATCGTCTTTATCATCCTGCTCTTTATCGGCTTTGAATATATCCAATTCCTCAATGCCACTAAGCGAATGGAGGAATTGAGCAGGGATTTGGAACAGCGAATCACTGAATGGGAAAAGAAGGAATATAAACGTCCCCCACTCTTCGGTCCAGCCATATTATGTAATGCGGCAGAATATTACCAGCAAGCCGAATCACAGATGAAAGAATTATTGAAGGACTCAGGGGTTTGGATACAATGGGCTGATTATGTCTACGATTATAAGCCATTGAGCACTACCGGTATATCTTATTACGAAAAAGCCAAGCCAATTATTGAATTGGTCAAACTGGGTAATAAGATGGAATTATACAAATCACCACTGAATATCAGAGATGGATTCAGGTGTAATTTCCCCAATTTACTCTCGCCACGTCATATTGCCGATGTAATGATAATCCAAGGCAGAGGATTAGAAAAAGATAATCAATATTCTGATGCGTTACAATTATACTGCGAGGTTATCAGGTTCGGTGATAGTTATCTATATTATGGCACTTTGATACCCTCAATGATTAATATCTTGGTTTCTGAAATAGGATACGAAGAAATAAGAAGAGTAATTCTGACAAATAAATTGTCTGAAGATGACCTAAACAAACTAATTTCTTATCTTAAAACACTGTTTAACCCGGAGTCGTTCTATGAGAATATCTGGGATACAGAGGAATTACTTACAGAAGCAGGATTAATACAATACGCAAAAACGGCTGGTTTCCTTCCTAAGAAAAATGATTTTGGATGGGGTAAAAAACTATGGGCTAACAGGACAGATTATGTTAATGTTGTAAACGATATGAAGATTGTTTATCGAGAGATAAAAACAATATATAACGTGCCGTATGACCTGCCAGGTGTACTGGAATATTTTCAACACAGAATAAAAGCGGTGAAAAACCCCATCAGTCAAACTCTAATTCCCAATGATATATTAAGTGCTAAAATATGTTACTTTAAACACCGAGCCCAACGCAGGGGCTTATATATCCTTTGCGCATTGGAGATATACAAAGCCCGACACCAGAAATATCCCGAGAAATTATCTGACCTAACGCCTGAGATAATTAAGGATGTTCCATTAGACCCCTTCTCTGACCAGCCGTTTATATATAAAATAGACCAAGACCAAAAGATACTGCTTTACAGTGTGGGCGATAATCTTAAGGATGACAACGGTGACGAAAAACATTATAACGACATCGTCATTGCCCCGCTGAAGAAATAGTAGCCAAGATTCTCACCACTGGCGCCGAAGCGCCATGGCGCCCTTATGGCGCCAATGATGCCTTGAAACAGGCTTAGATAGTGGATTATCAAAGACGGTGTGTGTCACTTACCTAACAAAATTACAGGACAGGCAGACCAGCCACAGGCATAGCCGGTTAAAAATGTCCACCTTCAGCACCCTTGATTTGTCATAACCCCTTTAAAATCGTAGGAGGGGGTAGTACCCCCCCTAGTATACCTCCACCACTCACTGAGTATCCCACCCCTTGACATTGAGTATCCCATCCCTTGACATTGAGTATCCCACCCCTTGACATTGAGTATCCCACCCTTTGACATTGAGTATCCCACCCCCTGACATTGAGTATCCTATCCCTTGACATTGAGTATCCTACCGTCTGGCATCCAGAGGAGAGATATGTCGGAAAATGATTGTAAATAAAAAAGTATGGTAGTGTAGAGGAAATCTATTAGTTATCCGAGGGTATTCCCTTAATTTGGTAAATGGAGTCGCAACGACATGGCGCCCTTATGGCGCTAATGATAACTTAAAACTGGCTTAGATGATGGCTTACCGCGGACGGTGTGTGTCACTACGTCTTTGTCACTACGTCTTACTATGCGGTTTTGCGGGGGGGGGGGGAGATACCTAATTATAAATTATGAGTTATGAATTGTGAATTAAAAATGCCAAATG
>JAZDFP010000269.1:0-4727 GCA_043807745.1 Planctomycetota bacterium | reverse complement strand
CCACCTGAGAAATGAATCCGTGATACATCATTAATTGTGAGCGGAATAGTTTGTGTGGTATCACCTTGTGCTAAATGTTTGAATCCGTCAAGAATGCCGATGACATTCCAGCCGTGGTTGATGGACTCAATCGTGGCGGCGCTTATAACGCCATTTATGCCGGGTGCAGGTCCGCCGCTGGCTAATATCCCGACATAATGATTATCACTCTGATTCATTAAATTTATTTATATAACTATTAAAAGAAGTGTCAAGAAAATTGACTACAAAGATACGGCGTTATCTGTCCAATTAAAATAAAAAGGCGAGATTGTGCCGCTATCCTGCGACACATTATCTCGCCTTATCTTCTTTAGCCTACAGTTTATTAGGGTTATCTACTTCTTAATCAATAATTTTTACTTTAAGTTCTTTAATAATCATCTCATCACCTGGTGTTGCAACAATTATAATAGAAAATGCATTAGTATTAACTTTTGAAGTTTTAGGTTCCAAGTCTAATTACTCACTATTGGACGCTTCTAACAGGCTGTGAAGCTAATCCCGCCAAGGCGGGATAACTTCTGCCACAAAGACACCAAGACCACCCTCTCCCCTCCGAGGGAGAGGGAAGGGTGAGGGGGATTTAATCTGTGGTTTCGTATTTATGCCCTCAACACAACCACATTAAATCTACTATCATACAAAGCCGGGGCGAGCAGGGTAACCCTGATTGAACCGTATATATTCAGGGCTATTATCTGAATCTCCCCGCTCCTTTGATTGGTTGGATAAAATCCTAAAATTTGACCATTGACCAAATCGGGGTCAGAAGCCGAATCTCCGTTATATTGTCCTTGCAGGACCACAACTCCCGCAACCTTAAAACCTAATTTGGGTATCGTAACCGCGCCATCTGCTATTTCGCCTGTTGCAACCGGAGGCACCCATGGTCTCACCGCTCCGCCCGGCACAAAGGACAATTTCTCAGGCGTAACCTGTCCATCGCCTATTTCTGCTGTTGCTACCGGCGGTGTTAATGGTCTTGACACTGGAGTAAAGGACAACTTGTCTGGAGTTACTTGAGCGTCTCCGATTTCTGCCGTAGCAATCGGCGGCGTGATGGGTCTTGCCACAGACGGCGGTGTAAAAGACAATTTCGCCGGGGTTACTGACGCATTGGCAATCTTCTCGGTCGTGACCGCATTTCTGGCTATTTTCTCACTCGTAACCGCCCGGTCTTGTAACCTGGAGCTGGTAACCTGCAACTCGCCTATTTTTCCGGTGGTGACTGCGCCTGAAGATAGTTTATCTGCGGTTACCGCGGCCGGGGCAATCTTTGCTGTGGTTACACTGCGTTCCTGCAACTCGCTCGGACCCACGGCCTTGCCGGAGATATGCGCTTGTTTTACCGCGCCCTCACGTAACTTGGTAGAAGTAACTGATTCATCCGCGATTTTCGCTGTTGTTACCGCGCCGTTGGCAATGTTTTCAGTCTTGACTTCGTTCGGTTGTAATGGCATAATGTTCTCTTTTGCAAAAATCCCCCCTTCCCCCTTTATCAAAGGGGGAGTGAGGGGGATTTAATTTCTTCGTGCCTTTGTGTCTTAGTGGCTATCTTTTCCTAATTACGCAATGACCACGGGCTGGGCATTGCTCCAGGGTCCCTCCTGCCGGGGTCTGCGGTTATTAAGCCATCTGAAAAATCCGTAGAAGCGTTTGGCGGTATTTTTGGCGCCGCACCTCAAGACGAATTTGGCCTTGGTCTGGACATCGCCCTTGGGGCAGTCATCCGGGTCAGCCGGCGGCACGTCGCCTGATTCCACTATCACATAGCGATATTCAACTAAATTGGCGTCCGGGTGCATACTGGGCCTGGTCTGGTCTTTGGTCGGTTTGACCCGTGTCTCAATATCGCCGCCGCCTAAGGGCCTTAAGACCACGACCGGGACATCGGTAATGGGCTTACCCGGAGACGGCTCGGTGTCGCGGACCGTCAGCCCTAAATTCACCCGGTCCGTATCCGAGACCAGAGGACTGTTCATAAGATATTGCCTTGCCAGGGTACGGATTTCCTTTTCGTATGTCTTGCGCATCTGGCGGTGGGCTAAGACGTCATCCTTGCTGCGCTGGGCCTTGTTCTGAGCCGCATGGTATAATGGTTCATAGGAAGCCCGACGGGCTGAGAGTGCCGTAACATCAGCCGGCGGAATTGCCCAAGCCACGGCATTCGCCACCACCAAATTCACAAAATTACCCTGCCAGTTGAATAAATCATCGTCCCTCTTCGGGATGTAGTACTTTTTTGCTGCCATTTTTCTCTCCTTTCAGTTTATATCGCTGTTGCTATGGTTTATATCCCCGTTGCTACGGCTTATATCCCCGTTGCTACGAGTTGTATCCCTGTTGCTACGAGTTGTATCCCCGTTGCTACGACTCATATCCTCGTTGCTACGGGTTATATCTCCGTCCCTACAAATCAACCTCCTTTTAGAGACTGTTAGCGACCCTGCTCTATTAATAGATCTGGGTTATCATTTTGTAGTTACTAAAGTTATTTAATCTGTTCCTGGCATTGGGACTGTCCTACGATACCACGATAAATGCGTGTGTGTCCCACATTTGTGTGTATCTCGTAATTCCCTTTTTTTACTGACCGATAGTTACTTGTATTGATTTTTCTTCTCCGTCACGGATTATTTTGAGTGTAACTTTCTTATCAACGCCGGACTTTCTAATAAAATCAATGAGTTGATTTGCCGAATTTACTTTCTGGTTATTATACTCTAATATTATATCGCCTTTTAAGATACCGGCTTTATTCGCTGATGAACCAGGAATAACTTCGGCTACAAAAAGTCCTTCCGCTTTGTCTATTTTTAATTCTTTAAGTAATTCTTCAATAGAATCAAATCCATATTCAAATGCTAAAGATTTATCTATAGGTCTGACAGAAACTCCTAACTTAGGTTGAGCTAACTTGGGTTGGTCAAGAAAATACAATGTTTTTTGGTCTAAATCCACCCCGATGATGGTTTCCCCAAAAAAAGGGTTACCGATTGTCCCCCCTTCTATCGGGCTATCAGGTACTAATCCTATACTAATATTCCGAATCTCATAAGTTCCTGTTTTAATTATAGACACTTTGCTTTGGTAGGTTTTGACCATGCGTTCGCCAAAACCAGTTGCCTGTCCAGTTTCTTCATAAGGGTGTGTCTTCATAAAGGTCTTGGCGGTATTTCCATACAAAGTAACTATATCTGTAGCATTGCCACCAATATCCACTATAAAATCATAGACTGTCTCATTAATATAACACTGGATATGTAATGCTTCATTTCGGTAATCAATAGGTAATCGAATAGAGTGCTCTTGTTTCAAAAGTTCTTCCGGTATTTTTCCTAAGACTAATTTGTTATGAACCCGATCAATCACAAATTGCTTAAATCCTGCCAGAAAGGGCAAACCGACCATTGCCTCGCCACGAAATAGAGTAATGCCTGACTCGACAAATTGAATGTTGGTAGGTCCCATGACAAAAGGTATATCGCAAAGCGTGGTATTATCAATGGTCATTGTATTCATTAGTCCCGTTCGTGATAGGGAAGTAATAACAATACTACTGGATAATATCGTCTTGTCTGATAGAGTTGCCTTAGTTTTTAGTACCATATCAGGCGTAAGTCCTAAGGTGGTACCCCCGCCATAGTCTACCATCACATTTGTTTCTATTCCATTTAACTGAGCGGTGAAGAAATATTTACCAATAAGTTTCTGTAAAGGCATTTCTATTATTTTATGAGGTAGGTTAGATGGCATCAAATGTGGATTAACGGTAAGGTTAGGTTTAACCAATTTCTCCAATAGTTTTTGGTCAGCAAGACTTGGTTCAGTGTACTGCAAATCAGCCATACAAAAAAGTTCAACCACAATCAACATCAACGCTAACAACAAGATGACAGCCCTAATTTTCATACCGAGGTGTTTGAGTGATATATTCATAATTCCGACCTCCTAATTTGTATTGAATGCTATATTAGTGTTCAATAACTCCTTTTAAGTTATGTGTATATATTTAGCCAAAAGACACATGAACTATTCAAGATAAGGGAAGTGAGTTATTACTACTGGCTCACGGTTTATTAACCTATTGGCTTTCTCTTCCCCTATTTTACTTGATAATTCTTTAAGAGAGTTATTTCGTAATTGTAAGAACTTTATATCCAAATCTGTTTTTGTCTGCTTATAAATAGGATCTGTTTGGAATAAGGTCTCTCTTGCGCGCTTATACTTCTCATATTCATCAGGTTTGGTTTTATCAGTTGGTTTATTCCTTTCAAAATAGTAATCCATAATATCTTTACTATAGGTACTTTCCATCGTCTTTTTAAGAATTACATAACCTCCTACATACTGCTCAGTAACAGATTTGATCATATTCTTTTCTTCTTCAGATGATGGTTTTACGAAGTCTGCCCATCCTTTCTGGAGTGCTTCAATTACTTTATTAGATTCCTTTTCTTCACTAAAATAAGAAAGATAGCTTGTTGTTCGTGCATTAATAATATCATCTAAACTTTCCCCCAATTCTTTTGTAAAAATAGATTTTTGCTCGTCAGTAAATGCCGTAAGTAGTTCTTTTTTATATGGTTCAATAAAATCAATGTTTTGTAGATGTGCAATTGCTTTTCAATCGGGTTCATATTCTCATTGGCAAGTTTCTTATCAGCATCGGACAATTTTGTTAT
>JAZDFP010000268.1:0-2343 GCA_043807745.1 Planctomycetota bacterium | reverse complement strand
ACCGCCTTTGAAGTTATCTGCGTTAGACATAATCTTTCAGATAAAGTCAGTTACAGCAGTTTCAAACGATTCGTCAGGATTAATCGTATTACTTTCTTCCCTGGTACTTCAACATGCCGTATTGAGGTTGAACCTGCCGGTCAGGGGCAAGTAGACTATGCAAAAGCAGGGCTATTACCGGATCCCCTTACCGGGAAACGCAAAACAGTCTATGCCTTTATCGGAACGCTTTCATTCAGCCGGCATAAATACATCGAATTTACCTTTCGACAGAACCAGCAGAGTTTTGTTAATTCTCATGTCAAGATGTTTCAGGCATTCGGAGGTGTTCCCAAAACCATTGCCCTCGATAACCTCAAATCCGGTGTTATTACGCCTGATTTATATGACCCAAGACTCAACAGGGCATATCGGGAAATGGCTGAGCATTATAACTGCTTCATTGACCCCTGTCGTGTTGCCAGTCCGAAAGACAAAGGAAAAGTCGAACGTGACGTCCGTACCGTTCGTGAGCAATTCAGGAAACTGGTTGCCATTAATCCGAATATCTCTCTTGCTGAGGCAAACACTGCTATCAAAAAATGGATAATTACAGAATACGGCACAAGGAAACACGGAACAACAAATCAAAAACCCTACTCCTTGTTTACCGAAACAGAACAAACTCTCCTTATTCCACTGCCAATTGAACCTTATGAAGCTGCTCTATGGAAAGAAGCAACCGTGCATCCCGACCATTATATACAGGTCAATAAAAAGGCATACTCAATTCCTCATCCCTATGTCGGCAAAAAGGTCTGGGTAAAGGTCACTCACAATTTAGTCCAGGTTTATTATAACGACCAGCTTATTAAACAGCACCCGATAGCCAAAGGCTTCAGACAAACAGATTTCAATGATTTCCCCGATAATGTCCGCCATGCACTTGATACCGGTATGCCGGCATTCCTCTGCGATAAAGCTGCCTGCATCGGAGTGAACTTTGAAAAACTCGTCCGCAGCATTCTAAATCCTCATGCCTTTCTCAACCTCAGAAGGGCACAGGGAATAGTCTCATTAGCCAATAACTATCCAACTGAACTCATTGAACAAGCAGCAGATGTCGCCTTAACCAACTTCCGGTCAATTACTCCAAAACTCTTTAAATCCCTGCTTGAAAATCTAAAACAGCGGAACATTGAAAACAACCATCAACTCTCTCTTTCTGATGAAACCTGTACCTTCGTCAGAAATATGGAATATTTTTTACATAATCAATAAGGAGAAAAATCTATGGCACAATATGCACAATTAAAATCACAACTAAAGGCTCTAAAGCTTTCCGGATTACTGGAAACTATAGAGCTCAGAATTATGGAAGCACAAAGTAACCAGCTCTCTTTTACTGAATTCCTGTCAATGATTCTGAACGATGAAATCGAAGCCAGACAAAACAGAAAACTGCAGCGGCTTATTACTCATGCCCGATTACAAGCAAATAAAACTTTCGAAACCTTCGAATTCGCTTTCAATCCTTCTATTAACGCTTCTCTTATCCGTGAACTGGCAACGTGCAACTTTATCGAAAAAGGTGAAAATATCTTCCTTTTAGGTCCAACAGGAACCGGGAAAACTCATCTCGCACAGGCTATCTCTCACAAGGCTTGCAGGAAACACTTATGCGTGGAGTTCTATAACTTCCATGATTTCTTCAGTGAATTCCATAAAGCCGATCTTACAAACAGAACCGATAAACTGATGAAGTCCCTGCTAAGGGCGGATCTTCTCGTTATCGATGATTTCGCATTCAAGAAAATCAACCAACAATCTGCTGAATACTTCTATGCTGTGGTCGATGCAAGGTACAGACAAAAATCTATTATCCTTACCAGCAACAGGGCAATGAACGATTGGGCTAATATATTCCCCGACACTGTTATGGCTAATGCGATTATGGACAGATTAGCCCATAATGCTCATCAAATTATCATAAAAGGAGAATCATACAGAAAAAAATATAGACCTAAATTAAAAAACGCTTGACTATGAAAAATCTATTAAATATCATAACGCTAAATAGCTAAATCGGGTGGGGAATATTATGACCCCGCACTGGGGAATATTATGACCCCTGACACGTAATAAATAATTTATGAAATTAACGTTAAATCTTTTTTAAATAAAAAACCACAAATAAAACCAATATTATTAAAATTATTATCCATATATGAGACCTTTTTTTTTGAGAATATCTTGAACCTCTTTTAAATTTTAATTTATTATTATTTTCTTCACCCTCTTTTTCTTCTTTATAATAATAAGGAGTATATGAAAATCTTCGAGGTTTTTTTCTCTGTGGGAATA
>JAZDFP010000267.1:0-5834 GCA_043807745.1 Planctomycetota bacterium | reverse complement strand
TGTAAAGGTCTCCATATTTTTCACCTGCTTTTTTATTAAGCAATTTTACTATCTCGTGGCTACGTGTTTCTTTAGTTCTGAGATTATTTTCATTTTCACCGAGTATTTTAACCAGATGTTCTTCAAATAGAATAATGCTGCCCGCTTCCGGATATTCTTTTTCTGATGGAGCTTTTTTGACGAGTTCTTCAACTGAGATTGGTATTTCTTCGGGCCAGGTTTCCTTTAATGCCTTTACACCGTCCCGAAGAAATTCTTTCGGGATGGCGGAGAAATCCAAATACCGTCTGATTTCATCTTTATAGACCTGATATTTCGCGGGCAATTTATTAGCCATTTCCCAATATTCTTTTGCCTTGTCCGGTTTGCCCCATTCATAATAAAATTCAGCAATACTATCATAGTATCCATATTTTGCTGAATCAGACTTGCATAAGGAAAGTATTTTTTGATAGAGTTGTTCTGCTTTCTCGTATCGTTTTTGCTGAAGGCATAATTCCAGTAATTTATTATAATAAAATGGATGGTCGGGACAGATTTGAGTCATTTCCAGGCAATAATTAAATAAGGGTTCGTATTCACCGCGTTGTGCAAGCAGATCCATTTCGTAATAATGATATTTATAGCCGGTTAAATCGTAGTAATGTTTAAAATAAGATAGTGCTTTATCATAATTTAATATTTTCTCATAATGTTGTGCAAGCATATATGCAACAGATGCATTATCTGGCAGGACTTTATCCAGTGTTTTAAGGATGTCAAATGCCTCGGCGGGCCAGTTCAGTTCCTCAAAGGTTTTCGCTAATGTTTGGTATGCACTAAGACAACGCGGATTTTGGGCTATTACTTCCTTGAGATATTCTATGGTTTTATCTTTATTCTTTTGTGAGTAATAATTAGCCAGAAACATCTTCGCCTGCACAAAATCAGGCGCCAATTTCTCTGCTTCCTTGAAACATTTCAATGCCAGGTTATTACGTTTTTCTGACGGCAGATAATTATTTGCTAAATATGCCTCACCCATCAAAACATTAACTAATGCACTTGTCTTGTGCAAATTATATAGTTCCTCCCATACTGCAAATGCCTCCTGTGTAAGATTATCTTTATCATATATGAAATACTGATAGATATAGTCGTTGACATTCCGTTTTTGGGGGTCTTTCAGTCGCTGGGCAAAATACTCGTAGTTAGCGCGGGCGATTTTCGGTATTTCTTTAGTAGTAACTGTTACCGGTTCGGCTGGTGGTGTAATCTCGTATGTCAGGTCGTTATAAGGCACACTTTCAGGGCTAATTATGCTGATTCCTGTTGAGGGTGGATGGCCAATGAATTTTATTAGAAGTTTATTGCTTCCTTTTTGCAGGAAACCGCCGTGGATTTGATAATAGGGTTTATAATTACGTTTATTATCAGATTGTCCAATTACCACGTCATTCAACCATATTTTATATGAATTATTGCAATAAAACTCAAGACCCATAGGCCTATCAGTAGGTGAATTAATCCAGGTCAAAAGGTAGATGCAATTGCCACTATTCTCAAGCGATCCGGTCAGTTCGCTATTAAAATTATGGTAATTTGATACCGTGGCGATATATTGATGCCATTTTACATCCCAATCTTTAACAGTATATTTCGCAGATAGGTTAATCTCCTTTTCCGGAGGAAATACATCATCCAGACAATTATTATTATACGGTGAAAAGTAACCGATTATCTGCCATTTATCAGGATATCCCAAAGTCAGCCATTTTTGGAAGCAATTTATTTCATCACCGGTGAATGCCACTTCCGAATTCGTCAACCATTCTTTAAGGAATATCTTATTAAAGTTATTCTGCATGGGTTTACTTAATAGTTCTTTAAGGAACTCGTATTCCTGTTTCGGGTTCTGCATGTTAATATCATTGATACGCAAAGTTCGAAAAAGTATATCTAATTCAGGGGCATCCGGATTTAATCTTATCTGTTCTATAACTTCTTTGGCATAGAGTTCATCTTCACCTAACCAATAATAGACTGTTGCTAATCCATCAATTGCATCTACGGAAGCAGGGTTATTGGTAAGTGCTTCCTCAAAATAACTTTTTGCCTTATTAGCATTATTCTCATAAAGCAGATAAAGCCATCCGAGAGCAGTGGAAGTGACGGCATCACGGTTGGTGATATCTTCCAATTCCTTAATGATTATCTGAGGCTCGCCTTTATCTCTATCAAGGAAGTAAATATTTTTCTCGCCCGCAGGGTGACCCTGTGGGTCGCCCGCAGGGTGACTCAGTGGGTCATTCGATAGTTCGCCGGAGGCGAACCTTGTCAAAGGCGGGATGATATTAACCAGAAAGTTAAAAATAATACACCAGATAGCAAATTGGACTACTCTGCCGAAGTATCTTCGGCTGCGAAGGCTGTATATAAATCGTTTCATAATCACACTTCTTTATTTTGCTTCCAATACAATTTCCCGTTCTGCTGTCTTATGAACCTTGGCACAGAAGTCACGGAATTGGTTATATTCGTTCTTGGTTATACGAACTGTCTTTATGGTAAATTCAATATTTACATCTATTGTGCTATCATCAACTTTGCTGGCAAGGCAGTTAAACTGGGCATAGTCATTATCAAGTGTCATATTTTCCGGAATAGTTTTTATACTGTAGTTATTGGGTATTTTGTAAGTGATTTTGGTCTTTATCATCATCGGGTAATAAAGGACCATATCATAATATCTGGTTTGTGCTGAAGTAATGCTTGATAATGGCATCCCGAAGATTCCCGGTTGAATCGGCACGAGTTTAAATAGCATTTTGTCTGCCTCGACACGCACAAATTCGCTTACCTTGACAGATGCCTTCATCTCTACCGGCTGGTTATAGTTCTTCAAATCTGAGAACTCCAGTGAAGTGACAGTTGTGCCTTTGAAATATTGGTTACACATCTGTTCGTAGATTAGTTTCTGTTTGGTGCCATCCTGGAATTGTTCACGATATTGCGGTGCGTTTAATCCTCTGATAATGCTCTTTTCCTGTAATAAGGCATCTTTGGTCGGTGAAATTTCTATCGTGTAATTCAGTTCTATCAAGTTTGTCTCGGCCGGTTTATGTTCTGTAATCAGGCATTTACTGTGACCTGTAGGTGATATGATGAAAGCCACTGCACCCTGGTCCATAAAAGGTAATTCCTCTGCACCGTAATAACGGGCAGTTCCATCAAGGAAAAAGTCGTTCCCATCCTTGTCATACAAGTGAGCTATGGCATGGTTAAATATCTTCATTGACGGTAATTCAGTATTTATTACGCCCATCCTGTTGGGCATTGCACGGATTAATACCGGGTCTGCCTGGATGCCGGCTTCTTTAAGCATAGCCATCATTAGAATGGCTGTATCTTTGCAGTCACCGTATTTTCTGGCAAATGTATCGCTTGCCTTAAATGGTTTAAAATAGTGTGATTCCAATGAGATTTCTTCATAACGAATTGATGAAACCAGAAGTTGATAGATTGCTTTGATTTTCTCTTTTGTATCTGTAATACCTTCAATTGACTTATTGACTGCTGATTTTAATTCAGGCGATGTTTCCATCTGGTCCTTGGCAATTCCCCAGAACCATTCTGCCACCTCATCCCAGGTTTTAAAGGTGCTAAAATGAACATATGGCCAAATCTCAAAGGCTGCCGGCATAAAATATTCTTCTTTTATCTCCGGAATATTTGCTTCGGTCCAGATACGGATAATCTGGTTGTCTTTCTCCATCTCATTCGGCTGGGGATTTGCACATCTGATTGCCTGATAATAAACCGGCTTATCCTTCGGAGTTATCAGTGTTAGTTTGGCGGTATCAACCGGCTCACTGCGGTTTTGTAACGGACACATCAAGCCGAAATAATCGCGATACCTGCCTTCGCCTACCTCATCAATCTGGCATTCAAAGACAATTATATCATCAATTTCCAGTCTCGGAAAAGTGGCATACGATGAATTCTCCCAGTATTGTCCTTCTATTTCAACATAATCATTTGATTCTGCTTGCCTCGTCTCGGCGGAGCGGGCAGATTGTTTCCGATATACCTTGGTTTGTTTTATCTCTGACTTGGTGCTGGGATAATAATCAAACCCTCGTGGAAATGCATAAACTGAGTTGTAGTTATTCCGTCCATTGTCATCAAACACCTTGATAACCTGTTGGATATAGATGCTGGATGTGCCGTTGGGTTTAACTCTGATAATCTGGTTATAAAGCATCCAGCGGGCTGATTCTTTTTCTTCGCTTTGAACGGCTGTCTTTGCCTTTTCTATGTATGTCAAGAGTTTCTCATCATAACCATCCCAGAAATCATTTCCTTTCTCACGTTCTTTCAGATATTTAAGATGTTTTTCCACCTCCTTAAGTTGTGGTTTTATCTTAAGTGCCTTTTCCAGTGATGCGATGGCGGATTCGGTGTCATTTTGGTAAAGATAATAATTGGCTAATTGTTGATGGAGCGAAATATTTTCAGGCGAGATGGCAATCCCGTTTTTTATCGCCAATATTGCATTTGTCCAATTATCCTGACTTTTGTAGATACTGGCAATAGTCTCATACGCTTTATGATTATATGGATTAATTTTCAGCATCTCTGCGCTTAATTCTAATGCCTTCTGGTAATTTCCTTTCTTACGGTACAAACTTATCAATTTACTCCGGGCTTTGTTATATGTAAAATCTGTGCCCAGCAATTTTTCATAAAAACCAATCTTCTCATCAATTGTCCGTTCTTTTGCATTGAATATAGATTCCTGCAGTTCTATTGAATCCGGCAATATCTTGAGAATTTCCTCAAAGATTCTGTTTGCTTCTTTCTGCCAAATATCAGCACGATTGTTATAACGGCTGTATGTCTGGCTGCCACTGCTTTTTCGTTGATATATCTTGCCTAACGCAATCTGGGCTTTAACAAAATCGGGTTTTAGTTCAAGGGCTTTTTGAAGATATTCTATTTCTTTCGCTTCAAGAGGAAATGGCATTCTTTTAGGGGAAAGTGTATGCTTCTGTGCCTTACGGATTTCTTTCTCATAGTCAACTCGTTCATCATCACCTGAACTCTCTTCACCGCTTCTATATTTATCTATCAATTCTTCAAAGTATTCCGACCAGTCAAACTCTAATCCTTTAAAGAAGGACGGGTCTGTTGTATAGGTGCGTGAATATTCGTAATAAACCAGAGGTGATTGCGGCGCTAATGCCACGGCTTTATTATATGACTCCAGCCGTTTATTGCGGTCCGGCTCAGAATGCGTAAAGGCAATATGGGTTAGGACATCCTTATCATCCAGTTCCAATGCCCTTTTAAGGTAATCTCTGTCCTTGCGGTTATTCTCATCAAGCATCTTACGGGTGTCATAGAGGAAAGATAGGCGTCTCAACGAAACCGCATCATTCGGGTTCTCCTGTATCTTTGACTCCAGATAACTGAAAACTGTCGGCTGTGCATAACTGGCAGTAAGAACACTGCCAGTAATCGGTGTAACTACTGATTGCTCCGGGACTGTCGGTATTGTTCCACCTGCGCTGGTTAGAATTTCCTTTATCTCGTCCGGCTTAGATGCATATTTAAGGTTATTAAGCGGTTTGCCATTAGGGTCAGTAAGCCGCAACATAAACCGCCACGGTCCGCCTTTTTGGCAATCCTTTATCAGCACCTTATTCCAGCCTTTGCCCAAACGCACCTGAACAACGTTCTGGTCCAATGAAATTCCCCTATAAGCATCGCTTGAAATAATTAATTTATTATTAAGCCATAATTTAATAGCACCATCCGAACCTAACCGGAATACAATATCCTGCTCCTCCTGT
>JAZDFP010000266.1:0-4965 GCA_043807745.1 Planctomycetota bacterium | reverse complement strand
ATAATCTGCGACTGCAAGTTTATAGTATTGAGACATAGGATCGGGTGCGGAAAATGTCATTTCTCCACCAGACCCTATTTTTACTCCTTCGGGTATCTTGCTTAAATCATAAGATTCTTTAAATTTGCCCTGAATAGGAAGTTGGATGCCTTGCGGGTAGTTTTCGTTAGGTTGCATAAATTGACCTAATTCGGGAGTTTTAGAATATGCTCCATACTGTTCGAGGGCTTTTTGTTGGGATATGCGGTCTAATTCTCTCTGCTGGTTAGCCATCTCCTGTTGTTTCTGGAGGGCAAATTCAGCCATTTTTCTCTGTTGGTATTGTGCCATCGCTTGCTGAAGATAAGGCGAAAAAGACTCATTGAAAGATTCCAAACCACTTTGTGTTTTGGGTAGATAGATTACTTGACCAGCCATATTAAACCTCCACCTTTATTTCGTTGTGACACTTTTTACATAAAGTAATTCCGTTATCTACATCCCAAAATGGTTCATAAGTTAATGATAATCGCAACAAAGTTTCCTTATCTTCTATCGGTGAAAATTGAGAATATTGGTGTAGAAATTCTTGAAATATATCAGAGAAAGGTTTGATGTGGTGGGCATTAAATTTATTACTTTTTTCCCCGCACTCCCTACAAAGAAAACCATCCTTCCTATAAACTGCCATTCTCCAGTTTCTATATTTAGGGATATTCCTAATTAAATTACGAAGGTCGGATATACCACCCTTCCAAAATCTTGATTTTTCCCCCTTATTACTATTAGCATATTTTAAAACTCGCTCATCGGTTTCTTTTGTTAGGTTTTTATTCCAAGGAGTTTTACCCTTCATTGTAAAAAAATTCTTAATTTCTGGTCTTTTCCTTCCAAGCCAATATTTTTGAGGATGGATTTTATTGTGTTCACTTAATGCTTTTATACTTTTAGCAATCCGTTGATCGGTCTTGCCCGTTAATCCCTTATTCCAAGGAATTCTTCCATTTAAAATTCCTGTTTTTTTACAATACTCTGAACAACATTTGTGAGAACAATATTTTCCACCACCTCTTTTTACTGAACGTGGTAGAACTTTGAATTCCTTATTGCAGTTTAAGCAAGACTTATAGAAAGAATGTTCAAGGTCTTTTCTAAAATTTTCGTGACCTTTTTGAAAACCCATTAGTCCTTTAGGCATTTATTTCCAATTAGTTGACCAGCCACCAAGTGCCGCGCCACCAAGTGTTCCGGCTAAACCCCAGAGAGGTGAGGGACTTCCCTGATTAACGACGTACGAGGGCTGTTGTGCCTGCGCCATCGCTGCGTATAAAGTTGAGGCATCAGGTACTGCCGATTGATATTGATATTGACTTGAGGGTTGCGTGGCGGCAATTTGAGGATACATTATTGCGAGATATTTGCTCAGATCATTTTGTGTCTGTGCGCCTGCCTGCATCCTATTCGTATAATCTTGAATTTGGAATTGGTTAAGTAAATCTTGTATACTTTGAGTTTCTGCGGCTTGAGTGCGCCCTCCATATAAATTTCCCCCACGATTAGCTTGTTCCGCCATAGCTCTCTGTAAATCAGTAACAGATTTTCCCCTGACCGCTTGTTGTGCCGATTGCTCTGAAGGAGACATATAATTAGGATTTTGCAGACGAGACAACACGTCACTCGCCCCTGCCTCCATTATCTTTGATTGGGTAGGATAAAGTGATTGCTGGGTCTGCTGTTGAGCTTTGGCATATTGGTCGTATAAACTCGAAAGGAGTGCAGTCTGTTGCGGGGCAAACTGACTCTGTATATTCATTTCCTGTTGTGCCATCGGCTTTCCGTATTGGAGAGAAGCCTTATAATAATCTGCCGCGCTCTGTGAGGCTGACGGTGCCGGAGTAACTGGCATAGTTTGAACTGAACTTTTTTCGCCACCCATATTATTTCTCCTTAATTAAATGTTGCCAAATTCGTTTACTATAAATCCGTGGACTTCTATTTTTATATTTTTCCTTGCGCCAAAAGTATGCGTGAGTTACTGTATCTGGAATCTTATTTAATATAATTTTTGTGAACTCCCGCAATAAACCTTTGTGTTCTGCTGATTTGGACAACTCACACTCGTTAATCCAAACATGTGTGCCGGAATTGGAATAATTTCCAGAGGAGTCTACTAAATACCACTCGCAACATCCCAATATCTCGCCATTTTCAGAACGTATGACTTCAAGCAAATTTATCCTACTTTATTATGGTGTCACATACCAGAATTGACCCTGAACGTTCTTTCCGAAAGCATTTGTCCAAGGAGCAGTATACATATCTGTAAAACATTCTACCGTTGCACCGGTGGGCGCAAGTATCATCCCGCAAGCAGTTGTAATTGAACCTCCATTATCACCCGCCCGTGTTAAAGCACCACCGTAATTAACCCCTACATTATCCGCAGGATAAGGTAATGTAAATCTCACCTGAACTGAATTACTTGTCCCCTCTAACCAAAATGCGACAAATACCGTCTTGCCCATCCTCTTATAACGAATAAATTTATTTGCCGTAAAAGCAGACCATCCCGTTATAACGGAAGTCGCCGTATAATCCGTCCACGGGACTGCTTCAAGATTCACGTCTGGTATTATTCCTGCTCCTGCCACGATAGTACCCAATGTCCCAAGTTTACTTCCCGCTATTGCCGCCGCGCCGTTTATATCGGCATTGACTATCGTCCCGTCTAATATCTTAGATGTGGTCACGGCATTATTGGCTAAAGTATCTACACCTGCGGTGAGGTACTGGAAGATATTGTCCTCATTTTTTGTTACCTCTGTCGGCTGTATAACGGCTCCGGCAACATACGAAAAACTGCGTACGGGAGGCGAACCCATCACAACCCCACAAATACCAAGCAATAATAAAACTAATGGTATTATTTTTCTCATTGACTTTCTCCTTGTTTTGTGCTATTATCTAACCATATAAAGTGAAAGGAAACAGATAATGATTAAACAATGTCCTGTCTGTAAAAAAGAATTTAAGATTAAATAATTTATGGCGTGTCAGTAAGGATTACGCCCAGCCAAACTGTTCCACCTACATTAATTTCCAGATAATAATTACCACCTATCCATAGAAGTATTATATCCCCTACTTCGCCCGGAAGGACTCCATCGGGGTTGACCGTTGTGATATTTAAGTTATACCTTCCGTTAACGACGTTAAATAACTTCTCAAGGTTATCGTTTATTATGACTTTTGCACCATCGTCAAAATCCGTTATTGGCAGAGGCTTGGAAATCCTCATTGCATACGCCATTGACGTAGACAATGAATTGCATAAAAGCATACAAATCATTGTAAGTATCAATACAATTTTAGAAGTCATCTAAATCCCATAAAAGTTGAGAATAACCGATAAGTGTCATCGGTTTATCTATCGTATCTTCCCTGAACTCATATTGTATGTATCTGCCCGAAACACTAAGAGGTATTCTTGTTAAAGATGTCGGTGTCCCGCCCCACACGCCCGAACCCCACAATCCAGTCCCCCACAGAGAACCGTCCAATGTCAGGGTAACTACAGATGAAAAGACGTTATTCGTGAAGTCTGTCGCATAATTAACGTCTAAATCAACGGAAGTGTCGGTATAAGCCCATAAGAATAGTTCCCCAAAGTTCTTTCTCTTTGTTGCCACTCCCGTATCAAACCACTTAGTAGTATAAAATGCGTCTATTTTTCCTATTTCATAGACCGACAGACCTGTCGCAGTCAAGGTAGTATCAGTTACGATTATTCCCGACCCGCTACAAAGGGCTATTACGGCTTCTTCTCCCGAACCCGTACCCGAAGTAAACCTTACCGTAGCTCCTGTAACATCAGAGAAATCTGCGGAAGCATCATAAAAGACTATCAGACCTGTCTCTGTCGGGGTATCGGCAGTTCCCCTTAAATCTACAACACCCAATTCCCCCGCTACATCGCTATTTAAGCCCGAATCACCCATCTGAAAGATAAATGAGTCATAGTCTCCAAAATAGACCTGCTGAACCGTGTTAGCGTCAAGCCCATACATCAAGACATTCGCGTTTATGCCCGTATGTTTAGACCATTCGCCTATCGCATAATTATAATCAAGGATAAGATTGTTCCTCAATGCCGAACCGTCCGTAACAGATAAGTAATAATGTGAATTAACCCTATCATCCATCGCAAACGCGTAAGGGAGTCTTGCGCCCGAAAGGTTGTCCATAACACCCGATATGAGGGTGGAGAGTTCAGTCACCGTAACCCCGTCAAGGAAGTTTACCGTCTTATCCCTTGATAGGAATATTAAACCCTGCCTGTTTCCTATACCTATATTCTTGACTGAGTTCTTGGCTATACAACCTATTCCTTCAGAAACTTGAGTTACGTTTATGAGTTGTGTCCCGCCTACGAGAGAGACCTTATAAATTGAATCTGTTAAAAATATAATAAGGTCATCATAAAGTGTAGCCATCGCCTCTATCTGCTGGCCACCCAATGTGGCTATATCTACAAAGTCATCGTCATCCCATAATTCTATCTGCCCTACCTGTGACCAACGGATGCGTGTAGTGTGGGGGATGGTCAGTTCATTTGTATTACCAAGAACCAAATAATTCTTCCACCATACACCGCACTTTGCCCTGAAATCCGCAGAAACCGTAAGACCGCTCATAGTGACAATAGATGAGGATACACCATCGGTCTTGAATGGAGGATTGAGTTCGGGTATGCCTATCGCCCAGTCAAGGGCTGTTACCCAAGAGACTTGATTATCCTGTGATACCGTGATACCAGAGGCGACAATAGAAGGTGCAGTTATATCAGTCTTTACCCCGCCAGTAGTCCAAGAATACAACCTGCTTCCTATCGCTAATTTCGTCCTTATATGATCTGAATCATATAATTCATACAGACCTCTTACTGGTTCGTAATTATCTCCAGCGGTGATAGTATCAAGCATAACC
>JAZDFP010000265.1:0-4856 GCA_043807745.1 Planctomycetota bacterium | reverse complement strand
TGATATGTTTTATACCAGTAAAGAACCGGGTAAAGGAACCGGATTGGGGCTGTCCGTTGCATACAATATAGTCCAGAGCCACGGCGGCAAGATAACCCTTGAAAGCAATAAAGGTAAAGGCACTATCGCCAGAGTTAATATCCCTATACTTAACAAGAAAACTTCGTAATCCCGCCTTGGCGGGACCACCAAGACACTAAGAATTCTTTATGTCTTTGTGGCTAAATTTTATACTATACCATCAAGAAAAGATGGGAGATAATATATGAAATACAACTTATTATTAAATACCCTAAATGATATTGTTAAAATCCCTTCTGTTTCAGCTGCCGGCTTAAAAACCAAACCCATCAAACAGACCGCTGAATTTGTTATTAGACTATTCAAAGAAAACGGGTTTAATACCATCCTGAATACCATTAAAGGCAACCCCATCATATATGCCGAACGTATAATTTCTCCAGCCAAGCCAACGATTATTTTTTATAATCATTATGATGTTCAGCCGCCTGACCCATTGAACGAATGGATATCAGGACCATTCAAACCAACTGTCCGGTCAGGTAAACTCTTCGGCAGAGGCGTATCGGACAATAAGGGAAATCTTATTGCAAGACTTGCTGCTGTCAAATCATTTATTGACGCCAAACTCCAGCTCTCTGTTAATATTAAATTCCTCGTTGAAGGTGCCGAAGAAATCGGCTCGCCGGGATTATCTGATTTCATCCGCAAATACCGTTCCAAACTCTCGGCTGATGTCTGCGTCTGGGAATTCGGAAAACGTAATGATAAAGGTGTGCCTGAATTATCTCTGGGTGTCAAAGGAATAATTTATGTGCAATTATCAGTCAAAGGTCCCAAAGATGACTTGCATTCATCGCTCGGTATTACTATCCCTAATCCTGCCTGGAGATTAAACTGGGCTCTGGCTTCACTTAAAGATTCACGGGAACGCATCCTGATTAAGGGATTTTATGATAATTGTCTCCCGCTTACGGCTGCCGATATAAAAGTATTATCGCCGGGTCTATTAAATGAAGCCCTAACTAAAAAAGAAATGGGAATAAATAAATTCCTATTAGGATTAACCGGAAAACCGCTTCTCAAGAGGCATTTTTATCAACCGGCACTGAATATCAACGGACTAACCAGCGGCTACCAGGGACCGGGTCATAAAACCGTCCTGCCCAAACAGGCATCAGCCAAAATAGATTTCCGTTTAGTGCCGAATCAAAATCCGCAGGATATCCTCAAGAAACTCCGACGGCATCTTGACAGCAAGGGATTCAACGATGTGAAAATTAGTTACTCAGACGGCTATCCGCCCGGACGAACCGCACCCAACCACCCTTTTATACGAAAATATATGCCATTATTAAATACCATTGCCAAAAATATCTTCGGTCATAAATTTATTATTGAGCCAATCTCACCCACCTCAGGACCGATGTATCTCATTGACCGTCACCTAAAAATCCCGTGTATTGCATTCGGCTTCGGTGTACAGCCGGGTGCAAATATCCACGCCCCGAACGAAAATATCATTCTTTCTGATTATAATAAAGGAGTAAAATTCATCGTTGAACTATTTAAGAAGTTTTCGAATTATTAAAATAGCCTGACTGCTCTTTTCCAGGAAAAGTTATCTATGAAAATAAATTATGTTAAAATTATATTAGTTGTAATTATAATCATACTGCTCTTTGTGGTTTTCTACAATAATGAAACTAAACCTCTCAAACAAAGATTGGCAACGGCCGAAACCGAATTGCAAGCATTAAAAGCAAAGTTGGAGAAAATATCCGCAGAGAATAAAAAACTTATAGCTCTACAGGGTAATATAATAAAACTACAAGCCGATATAAGCAATCTCACAAGAGAGAAAGAAAAAATATTACAGGAAAATATTTCCTTAGAAAATAATAATATCTCTTATAAAGATATAATCAAATCCCTCAAACAACAAAATACTGAACTTGAAAAACGTATAAAAGAATTAGAAACCACCCCTGACAAATCATCAGGAGCAAACCCGGTTAAAGATACCCCACCAGAAATCATTCCCCCTAAGGAAAGCGGTGATAATATTAAATATGCCTCTCCGTATAATAGTTTAAAAACACTGCCAAAGGACAAGATAATTGTGGTGCGTAATGATGAATGCGATGAGAATATCAGAAAAGCAGGTGGTAAAAATTATAAAGGCGAGCCATTATTTGACGGTAACTATGATAAAATACAAGATGCCCTCAGCAGAATGGGTATTGAATATACCCTGATAGGCAAATCAGAATTAGATAAGGAATCTTATTCTCTGGATGATAAGTGGGTTATCATCTTTAATTGTAATTTCTTCAAAGACCATTGCTGTAATCCTGAGCATCTTAAACAAGGCAAACCAAGAAACCCTGTTTGGCCTGATGATGAATCTAACAATTTTATTCACGCTACCAAACTCAGTGATAAAACCATCAAGAAAATCAGGCAGTTTGTAGAAACAGGCGGTTATCTTTTTACTGAGGATTTACAGATAAATGAAATAATTGAACGTGCATTCCCTGGAGTCATTGTGCATACCAAATATCTTCCTGAACAGGAAGTAAAAATATTACCGGCTCAAGGTACTGCTCTACACCCGTATCTTAAATATGTCTTTGAAACTCCACCCTCAAACGCCGCTATAAAACCACCTCCTGAAATATCTACAGTGAAGCCTGTATGGAAGATAGATGATGAGAGTCTTGATATAAAAATCTTAAAAAAAGACGCGGTAACGGTTTTAATAGTAAGCCCTAAACTTGCAAAGGCTAACAAAAATGAAGGAGCGGTTGCAGTAAGTTGGGGTTATTCCATAAAACAAATTGTATATCAGGGTGATAAACCACCTTATATACCTGCTGGAAAGGTGTTACACATAATGGGTGATTTAGGCAAGCAAACAATTCTTTCACAGAATTTAATCTTTAATTTCTTATCAGAACTTAACGAACTACGCCCGAGAGAAAAGAAAGGAAAGTAAATAAGAACTATGAACAACATCATCTTTAATGAACACAATGCCTATAAACTGCTCAATCAAATATCATTCGTGCGCTTAGGCGGAACAGCGGCTGAAAAGAAGGCAGCCGATATCTTGAAAGGGTATCTCTCATCATTAGGCATTAAGCCGAAAGAGGAAACCTTCAAGGTTGAAACATATCAGGAAATAGCCGCATCTTTAGAGGTGATGGCTCCCTATCGTAAGAAATATGAGGTTAACGTGGTGGGCTGTACCGGTTCCACACCGGCTAACGGTATCACCGGTGAATTGGTCCATCTTAATTATTTTGATACGGAACATATTCAGACGGCAAAAGGCAAAATTGCGATGATCTATAATCGCCTGATTAATAAAATATTCTATCAGAAATTGGTCCGGCATAAGGTAAAAGCGCTGATACGGGTAGTAGAATCATCTTCAAAACTGTCTACCTATAAACAGAATGATTTGTTTATCAAGGCATTTGGCAAGATTCTTTCTGTCCTGCTCGGATATGAAAACGCTCTGGAAATAGTGCATAAAGGCGCCAAAAACGTGCGACTGGTTGCCAGACAGAAAGAATTCAAAGCCACTTCCCGCAATATTACTGCAACCCTTTGCGGCACAGAACTACCCAATGAGAAAATCATCATATGCGGACATTATGACAGTGTTGATAAATCACCTGGTAGTCTGGATAATGGCACCGGTTCGGCAACCATTGCCGAATTCGCCCGTTATTTTGCTATTCATCCGCCCAAAAGAACGATTGAGTTTATCTGGTTCGGCAGCGAGGAAATCGGGCTCAAGGGCAGTGAGGCATATGTCAAACGACATCAAAAAGAACTACTTCCACCCAAACGACCTGTTTTAATCAATTCGCCTCAAGTCAAGTTATTGATTAATGTGGACGTGGTCGGCCCGATTTTCGGTCATAATGTCGCATACATCTGCGGCTCTGATGCAATGGCTCATTTCGTAGAAAGTTTTGCTAAGGAAAAAGGGTTGCCGTTTAATACAAGACATCTGGCTTATTCCAGCGATAACATCGCATTCAACGATAAAGGAATTCCCTCAATATCGTTTGCCCGGGAAAGCGGGGTATTGTATGGTCATTCGCCGCTTGACACAATACATCTGATAAACCCGGACGGGTTAAAGATAATGGGTCAATTCGGACTGGAATTATTGAGTCGGATTGTCAACGCCGCAGAAATCCCGTTTAGTCTGAATATCCCGGAATCAGACAAGAAACTGACTTCCGAATACATAGAACATTACGACCCTTTTTATAAAGGACCCCAAACGGGACAAGGCTCAGTGAATAAATCAGGTCAGGGACTCTGATAGAAATTTCAAAGATGCAGTAACAAGTTTTGTTAACTTAATCCCGTTAGAAAAAACACGAATAGAAATAAAGAGAAATATATAGGAGGTATTAACAAAAAGTTGTTATAGTTGTCCCTTTTGTCATTCCTGCGAAAGTAGGAATCCAGACCCGCCTGACCGGACGGGCAGGTAACCTAATACTGGATTCCCGTTTACACGGGAATGACAATGCCGACCTTGGCGAGCCTCGCCCTTGTGGGTGATAAGAACTTTCTGTTAATAACTAATATAAATACTGCATTTAGGAGGAGGAATTGTCTTGCCAGCAGAAATTATCAGGATAGACGAAAAGAAATATCACACGGAGTCATTATCTAAGGCGGCAAGGGTTTTAGCCGAGGGCGGACTGGTGGCTTTTCCAACCGAAACTGTTTACGGTTTAGGAACCAATGCCAATATTCCTGCTTCGGTAAAAAGACTCTCTGATATAAAAAACAGCCCCGAAGAC
>JAZDFP010000264.1:0-4244 GCA_043807745.1 Planctomycetota bacterium | reverse complement strand
AACCTGTCACGTATGATAAAATGTATTATCGGTCTTCAATGGGGCGATGAAGGTAAAGGTAAAATCGTTGGGTACCTTTCTTCTTTATCTGACTTTGTTGTTCGTTATCAAGGTGGCGCTAACGCAGGTCATACCATCGTCCAGGGAAAAAAGAAATTTGTCCTACATCAACTTCCTTCGGGAATACTTTATCGTGGTGTAAAATGTATTATCGCTAATGGAGTTGCTTTTGACCCAGTGGAATTTATAAAAGAAGTCAAGGAGCAAAAATCACGGGGCATCAAAATTGATAGAAACTTATTTATTAGTAAGCAATCTCATCTGGTAATGCCCTATCACAAAATGATGGACCGATTATCTGAAAGACATCTTGGAAAACATAAAATCGGCACAACAGGTTTAGGAATCGGTCCTTGTTACTCTGATAAGTATGCCCGTCTTGGTATACGCATAAATGACCTCTTTAATAAACCGCTATTTCACCAGCGTCTCAAGGATAATCTTTATCTTAAAAACAAATTATTTAAGGCATTGGAACTTAAAACATTCTCGTCTGATAAAATATATTCAGAGTATCTCTCTTACGCTAAAATCATAAAGCCATTTTTAGTAAATGATACCAGAAGATTACTTTTAGATGCGATAAAAAACAGGAAGAATGTTTTATTAGAAGGTGCCCAAGGCACTTTTTTGGATATTGATTTCGGCACTTATCCTTTTGTTACCTCTTCCAATACTTCTTTAGCCGGAGTTACTTCAGGCACAGGCATCCAACTGTTAAAAAGCGATGTTGAAATTATCGGTATCCTTAAAGCATATACGACCAGAGTCGGCGAGGGTCCTTTCCCGACCGAGAATACCGGAACGCTTGGTGAAGTCTTAAGAACACTGGGCGGCGAATTCGGGGCAACTACCGGTAGACCACGCCGGTGCGGATGGCTGGATTTGGTCGCCACACGGACTGCCGTAGAACTCAATGCCATCACCTCTCTGGTCATCACCAAATTAGATGTGCTCAGCCACCTGGCGATATTGAAAATAGCCGTGGCTTATAAATACAAAAATAAACTACTCAAATATTTCCCGACCGACATTTCAATACTCCCGGAATGCGAACCGGTGTACATAGATTTCAAAGGCTGGTATGATAATATCTCTCAAATAAAAAAATACAGAGACCTGCCTGATAACACCAAAAAATATCTTGAATTCATTGAAACCAATACCGGAGTCCCGATAAAGATGATATCGGTCGGTGCTGAAGAAAAACAGATTATACAAAAGTAACCTATCATGAACCTGCCAAATCACATTGCCATAATAATGGATGGGAACGGCCGCTGGGCTCGTGAAAAAGGTTTCTCGCGCGTCAAGGGACACGAAAAAGGCGCACAGATCGTCAACGAAATCGTCCGTGAATCTGCCAAAATCAATCTGCAAAGGATTACGCTCTACGCATTCTCCAGCGAAAACTGGAAACGTCCCAGATACGAAATAAATTTCCTGATGCGGCTTCTGAATAAATATCTCATCAAGGAAGAAAAAGAAATAATGGAAAACAATATCAGATTCACTACCATCGGCCGGACCGAAAGTTTCCCGCGCAAGACTCAAGAACTAATTACTCAACTAACCAAAAAAAGCAGTTCCAATACCGGCTTGATTTTATGCCTTGCCTTGAATTATGGTGCTCGTTCGGAAATCGTCGATGCTACCAAGAAAGTCTGCCAGGCGTTTATGGGAAAAAAGGTTACTCTCAACGATATCAATGAAGAAACCCTTAAAAAATATTTCTATGACCCCGGTATGACTGACCCTGACCTTTTAATCAGGACCGGAGGCGAATACCGTCTGAGCAATTTCCTGCTCTACCAAATGGCATATACCGAATTCTATATCACGCCGGTCTACTGGCCAGATTTTACCATAGAACATTTTCACAAGGCAATAGAAGAATACAACCGCCGCGAACGTCGTTTTGGGGGAATTAAATAATCAAGTATCAACGAGGTAAAACCTCGTTGCCTACCAACAATAACCGGTAGACAACGACCTTTATGGTCGTTGACTTAGATTAAAGTAATATAGAAATGTTATATAATATACAAAACATCTCTAACGGGTCGAGTAAAAGAAAACTGGCAATAATAATTAGCGGCGTCCTACTTATTGCCTTGATTGCTATCTTTAACCACGTCTCTTGCGGCGGCGGCGGTTCAAGTGGTGGCAGCAGTAATCCACCACCACCACCGCCACCACAAAACCCATCTCTAACAACCAATCCAGCCACTAATATTACCAAAAATTCTGCTATCTTAAACGGGACGGTTAATCCGGATGGTGTTAATACTTCTGTATATTTCGAGTACGGTAAAACTATAACATATGGCAGCATTACACCTTATCAAAACATCGGTTCCGGCACGAGTAATATCAACGTTTATGCTAACCTGACCAGCTTATCAACAAATACCACCTATAACTTCAGACTCGTGGTAAATCAGGGCGGACTCACATTCAATGGAGCAAACCAGGCTTTTACTACCGTAGGACTGCCAACCTGCACCACCAATCCTGCTAATAATATCACTCTTGATTCAGCAACGTTAAATGGTCAGGTCAATCCTAATGGATTTATTACAGATCTCTATTTCAATTATGGCTTAACTACTTCTTACACTATAACCACAACTTTGCAGTCCATAGGTTTCGGAACAAGTAATGTTACGGTTACGGCTGCTTTAAGCGGTTTATCAGCAAGCACATCATATAACTTCAGGGTTGTCGGAAGCAATTCTAACGGAACAACCTACGGTGATAATCTAATATTTATTACCGGCTCTCCTTCCGGTTCATCACCGACCTGCACTACTGACCCAGCCACTACTATACTCTGCAATTCGGCTAAATTAAAAGGCACGGTTAATCCTAATGGAACTTCTACTACGGGCTATTTCGATTATGGCCTGACTACTTCGTACACTGTTACCACAACTGTGCAAACCATCGGCAACGGCATTACGAGTGTTGCGGTTACGGCTAATATCAGCGGATTATCATCAACTACAGTGTATAATTTCAGGGTGGTAGGAATTAATGGCACCGGAACGACCTATGGAAATAATATGACGTTCACCACCGCACCACCACCGCCGTCATCAACCACCAATGATGCGGATAATATTACTTATAATTCAGCCCGATTAAACGGCACGGTCAATCCTAATGGACTCCCGACGATTGCCTATTTTGAATATGGCTTGACTACCACACCATATACATCAACGACCACACCGCGGACGTCAGGTAACGGGACGAGTGATGTTGCAGTCTCAGCCGCATTGAGCAGTCTCAATGCACAGACCCTGTATAATTTCAGATGTGTAGCTGATAACTCATCAGGAACGACCTATGGAAATAATATAACGTTTACTACCGCACCACCGCTACCAACCTGCACCACCAATCCCGCTACTAATATTACTCAAGTTTCTGCAACCTTAAACGGCACGGTCAATCCTAACGGGATTACTACAACTGCCTATTTCAATTATGGCTTAACTACTTCGTACACTGTTACCACAACTGAACAGACAATAATCAGCGGGACAGGTAACGTTGCGGTCACGGCTGATATCAGCGGATTATCACCAAATACGGTCTATAACTTCAGGTGCGTGGCAACCAACAGCAGAGGCACGACATATGGAACAAACCGGACCTTTGGCCACTGGTCAACGACCACATTTACCCCGCCGGGGCGGGGTGTATTCAATGATACCACAACGGCTAACTCCGATAATGATGATGTAGTCCTTGCCTTAAACTGGCTCCAGCGCTATTCAACCACAGTTACGCCAACTGAACGATACTCGCATTCAATGGCATATGACTCTGTCCGCCGGAAGACCGTCCTATTCGGAGGCGGGTGGACTACCACTTATAATAATGAAACATGGGAATGGGATGGCGCAAACTGGCTCCAGCGCTATTCTACCACAGTTACGCCTACAGAACGAAGATACACTGCAATGGCGTATGACTCTCTGCGCCAGAAGACCGTTCTTTTCGGAGGAAATACCGGTGCGGCTAACAACGAGACCTGGGAATGGGATGGCACAAACTGGACACAACGTAATCCTGCAACCTCGCCCTCGGCGCGATACGGACACGCAATGGCATACGACTCTGTCCGTCAGAAGATTGTCCTATTCGGAGGAACTTCCGGTGGAAACGAGACCTGG
>JAZDFP010000263.1:0-14282 GCA_043807745.1 Planctomycetota bacterium | reverse complement strand
GGACAAGTCACCATGCCTTATTTATAGTGTGGCAGTTGGAGGAACGACTTACTGCCAACTATAGTGGGCTGTAACTCGCTCCGCTCTAACAGCCCAACTATAAAAAATCACGTCATAGATGTCAATTAAAATATGTGTTTGATGTCATTGAATGTGTCCCACGAGAAGTCCATGAAGACTGGATTCCCGCCTGCGCGGGAATGACATTGGGGGAAGCCATGTTAGATTCTCAATAAGAACTGTTATACAAACACGAATAGCACGAATTGAATCCCCCTCACCTTTCCCTTTCCCTCGGAGGGGAGAGGGTTACAAGAGGGTGTTCTTTGTGGTATGGTTCGGCAAGCTCACCATTTAGCTCAATCCCAAGATTGTCGAGGGATAGTAAAATAATGAAGTCAATATACGCCCATTTCTCGTAATCTCTGGTCAGATATGCCGAAATGATGGGCTATTTCGTGTTGCACGGTGTGGTAGACCACAGTTTTGATTTGGTTTGGAGTTTGGTATATCTGCTCTATATTTTTCTTGAAGATAGTAATCTTGTCCGGCAGGACCATTCCATAAAGATGCGTTCTATCAGAGAGCGGTACCCCTTGGTATAATCCGAGTATAAGGTCTTGAGAAGTCTGATGAGTTTTATTAAACAACCGCAATTGTTTGAGAGAGGGTTTATCTTCTATGACGATATCAACATTTTGCATTTTCTGCCTGAAGAATTTCGGTAAATCTTCCAGTGCCGCGATGACTAATTTTTCAAATTCCTGTCGCGTCATTATAGTTATCCCATATCCGTCATTTAGGACGCAGATGCCCACAGGGCACCCAGTGGGTGTTCGCAGATAACCGCAGATAGTAATTTAATCCTGATAATCCTGTAAATCTGCGTTTATCTGCGTTCTATAATATTAAGGTTTAATATGGCGGATTCCGAGTTATATTTATTCATATCTTAATGCTTCCATTGGACTGATATTAGCGGCTTTATATGCCGGATATAATCCGAAAGTGACACCAATCAAAAGCGAGATAGAAAAAGCAGCCAGTGCCGGATAAAAAGAGATAATGGTTTTATAACCGCCGCCGGCGAGTAATGGAATTCCTTTGGCGCCGGCGATTCCCAGTCCGATACCGATAACGCCGCCGATAAAAGATAGGACCAGCGTTTCGACCAGGAATTGCTTGATAATATCCCGGCGCGTGGCTCCCAGGGCACGACGGATACCGATTTCCCTGGTGCGTTCCGTAACAGTGGCTAACATAATATTCATTATCCCGATTCCGCCGACTAAAAGTGAAATACCGGCAATAGAACCCATCACGATATTAAAAATCCATTGGGTCCGGCGTGATTGTTCCAATAATTCGTAAGGCACGGTTATTTCATAATCATCTTTTGGATGCGATTTCCTGAGAGAATTTCTGATAATCCGGTCGGTTTCATTAATTGACCCGATGTTGTTTACCTGAAGACAGATTTCATTCACTTCAACATCTAATTTAGTAATCATTTTTTCCTGGTCTGTGGGAGATGAGTCATCAATCTTTTTGAGTTCAAGACTGAATGGAACATAGACAGCGCGGTTAATATTTCTCGTGTCTTTAGATGAAGATGTTTCCTGAATGATACCGACAATCTTAAAATAATCATTGCCTATTCGTAAGGTTTCATTAAGCGGTTGCAGATATGGTCCGAAGAGTATTTTCTTTGCCTCAGCGCCCAAGACGCAGATTTTCTTGTCTTCTTCAAGGTCGATGCGATTGATAAAACGTCCGTTCGTTAATTTTAAACCGACAATCTCGCTATAATCAGGTTCTGTGCCGATAATCTGTAATTCCGCCTTTTTTCTTGAGGTCCAGATACTTTCTCTGAACTCTTTTAACAGGATTGTTTTTTTGATATTAGGGACGATGGTTTGTAAGTGTTTCAGGTCCTTAATAGTCAAACCCCATGATTTATCAAGCGGCTTATCCTTATTAGTATTAGTAGCAGTAGTAGCGGTTGTCTGTTCCTGTTCTTTTATGTCGGTTGGCTGGAGTGATTTAATCCAGATATTATTAATGCCCAGAGTTTGAATTTGTTGTAATGCTTCCTCTTTAGCGCCGCTGCCGATGGAAAGCATGCTGATGACCGCAGCCACGCCGAAGACTATGCCAAGCATGGTCAGGAATGAACGGAGTTTATGAAGGAAGATATTTTCTATGCCTAATTTAATCGCTTCCAATAAATCCATAACTTAGCGTTCATTTTTCAGGAAAGGGTCATAAAGATAAACCTCTTCGTTTTCCTTCAATCCTTCTGTAATAATAATAAAATCATCGTTGCTCTTACCGGTTTTTACTTCTCTTTCTACCGGTTTGGTTTGTCCTTCTGAAACAGATGATACATAGCAGATTTTCTTCTTCTCTTTTTCAAATACTGCTTCCATAGGCACATAGATTACATCTTTAATCTCCTCGCATATTATTTCTACCTTAGCGCTCATCTTGGGTTTGAGTCGTTCATCTGAACCATCGACTATGATAGTTATTGAATATTTCCCGAGCGCCTTTGTATCTTTTTTATCTTCAGGCATCTCGGCTATTTCTTCCACTTTTCCTGTGAGTGTGAGGTCACTAATAGCCTGAGGTGTAATCTTAACTTTATAGCCTGTTTTAACCTTGCCGATATTGATTTCATCTACTTTTAGAATCACCTTCATATCAACACTGTTAGATATATAAACCAACGGTTCTTCTATATAACACTGTTTGCCAACACGCACTTCGCTTTCAGAAACAGTCCAGCCGTGGTGGCCCGGTGGCGAGCCATAGAAAAGGAAGCCTGTAATGGGGGTGTATAGCGCAATTGTAGGTTGGGGATATAATTCCAGTAGTTCCAAACGTTTATCTGTATCTTCTATGGCTTTGATAGCATTAATAATAGGTGTGAGATGTCTAGAGAGTAGTTCTTGCGGTTCACCTTTGAGTTCATCAGGATATTGAGGAACAATAGATACAACCGTCTTTGAAGTGGGGGGCATAACGATAGTGGATGCCGTAATAGTAGGTGTCGTAATAATAGTGGGAGTAGTAACAGCAGTGGGTGTTGTAACAATAGTTGGTGTCGTAACGATAGTGGTGGTAGATGGAGTTCCTGTAATGATATTGCTCGTTGGCTGGATAGGGGTTAGTTTGGGTTTTGAGGCAGCTCGTTTTTGTTGTAATGCTTTATCTATATCAAGGTTATATGTCTTTATAATAATATTGACAACCTTATATTCCCGTTTCAGTTTTTCAAGATTATGATCTGCTTGTGTCAGAGCAACTTTACGCCGTTCATATTCCAGACTATCCTCAGAAACACGGCCATGTTCCACATCATCCCAGATGTCATCAAGTCTATTCTGAGCCTCTTTTAAGGCGACTTCGCTATTCTTGATAGTTAATCTCAAATCAGATATTGTCACACTGAGGCCGTTCAATGCATTTATATAATTTTGACGGTTAGTTGTCATACTATTTTTGATCTGTTCAAAGGTGTTATTAAACTGGGTGCTATCAAATTCAACGAGAAGAGCATCTTTATTAACCTTACCTTTTGGAGATAGTTGTTTAATGGTAAATTGATTAACCGGGGCACGCCATGGTGTTCCGATTAATCCTTTCGCTTCAGTAGAAAACAAGTCATAAGGGCTAAATTGTTTTACTTCTTTGGGGGCGAATTCGCCAGTGTCGCGTACCATAATAGATATATTTCCTTTTGTTACCTTATAGAATAGTTTTTCATTAGATTGTTTGGTGTTAGTAAAAAATGTACTTGTCCACCAGCCGATAAGAACTAATGGTATTAAGAATATTAATATTATCCACCACTTTATTTTCATAGGATTTTCTCCTCGATTATTGCCACGATTTATTTCTTTGAATCCTTTGTGTTTGTCGGGTCTTTTTTAGGGGATTCCCCATCTTTTTTCTCTGCCGGAATATTTTCTTCTATAGGTATCATAGTATCTTTACTTCCCTGGATTAACCGCGGAGTGATGAAAAATACCAGGTCGGTTTTGACCTTGGTATTTTTATGATACCTAAAAAAGAATCCTAAAAGCGGAATATCTTTGAGTAAAGGCACACCTTTATCAATGGTTAGGTTTTCTTCCCTGATGAGTCCACCAATAGCGAGTGTTTCTCCATTCTTAATATTAACTTTTGTAGATGTGCTCCTTTTAGCAATAACAGGTAGAGATACTCCTGACTGAATAGATTGCCAGCCGGTAACTACAGAAACCTCAGGTGTGACTACTAATTCAACAGTATTGTTGCCAATAAAGTAAGGGATGACACTTAATTTTACGCCGACTTCTTTGTAACCGGTAGATGCTTGAACACCGGTGCCATATGGTGTTAAAGCTGAGACATAAGGGAATTCCTGGCCGGTTATAATAATTGCTTCCTGGCCGTTGATGGTTAGGATTCTTGGGGAAGAAATAATTTTTGCCTTACCGTTGCTTTCCATTGCCCTCAGTGCCATATCTAATCGTCCTTGATGGTCCTTGGCAATAAACACCGCAGAACCACCTTGAAAGGTGGCGTTAGAGGCTACGGCATTAAGATAATCTTCCGGATTAAAAACGACACGGGCACTATTATCAACCGTAGCAGGATTAGGACCGAGTTTAGCCTCATCAGTGCCTTTGACACTGGAGTCCCTGGTGTAGGCATTTTCAACTCCCACTTGTAAAGCAGAATCAATTGTAATATCTACTATCCGTGCCTGTAACAGTATCTGAGGTTCAGGCTGGTCTATTGCCCCGAGTAATTCATCTATCCGAGTGATGTTTTCAGGAGTATCAGTTACCTCTAATAAACGCAAGTCTTCATATTCTTCTGCACTACCTTTTTGGGTAAGCCATTTAGATATAAACGATTTGAGTGCTCTAGATTGACGCGGGGTTACTTGATATAATTGTGTGATTAATCCGCCCGGCTGCTCAAAACGACCTAATTTGATTACATTGGGTTTCTTGGTTGTTTTTGAGGTGGTTGGTATGCCACTGGAAGTACCTCCTCCTGGCTGACCTGTTTGTTGAGCCATTAAAGGTAGTATTAACGCCAACATTAATCCAATAACCCATAACATTTTTCTTTTAATCATTTTAACCTCCTTATAATCTGGTGTTTTAATATGATATAATTTTACCATCTTTTAATTGTATAACTCTGTGGGTATGTTCAGCAATACTTGGGTTATGAGTAACCATTATAATTGTAACTTTTAGTTCTTGATTTAGTCTATCAAATAGAGAAATAATTTCATCGCCCGATTTAGTATCCAGATTTCCGGTCGGTTCATCGGCTAAGATGAGTACCGGATTAGTAATCAATGCTCTGGCAATGGCAACTCGTTGTGATTCGCCACCGGAGAGTTCATTTGGTCGATGATGAATTCTGTTTTCTAAACCCACTATTTTTAATGTCTCTAAGGCTCGATGGTGACGGTTAGTGGCACTTATATTTTTTTGATAGAGAAGCGGTAATTCAACATTTTTGATTGCAGAGAGACGAGGTAAAAGATTATATGATTGAAAGACAAAACCAATCTTAGAATTTCTAATTTGTGAGAGTTGATTATCATTTAAAGAACTAACCTCTAAACCATCGAGTCTATATAGTCCGGTAGTAGTTGTATCAAGACATCCCATAATATTAAGCAGTGTTGATTTGCCTGAACCGGATGGTCCCATAATAGAAATATACTCACTACGTTTTACTTTTAGGTTAATTCCATCTACAGCTTTTATGGGTGTAGAGCCCATCATATAAACCTTGGTGATTTCTTTTAATTCAATACTGTTATCGTTGTTTGTTAATTGAGCAGTCATGAATGAAGAAGTATTAGAGGACTTGTTTTATTAAGTTGTTTTTGTCTACCACATACTCTATTATACGGGACAATTTATTTAATGAAAAGTAAAAAAGTATTTTATTTTTATTATTAATTTTGTCGTCTGAGGTGACCTTGAAACAATACTTCAGACTTGCCTCAAGCAGTCGGGATACGAGAGGTTTCGTGGATTAGCAACTAATTTTTTTTGCCTTTTGGACGCTGTTCGTTAAGTTCCACAAAGAAATTAACTATTAGATTCTGTAAAGCAAATTCGTCCAGTTTGGATCTCTGTTTGCCAAAATGACTCATTACGTGTAATACTCGTCCACCGGGCATATAAGTTGGTTTATTACTACCGGTTAGGACAACAGGTTTACCATAACTCCAAGTTACTGCAACTGCTCCTTCACTTTTGTTTTCTTTTGCCAGTTGAGGACTGACTATTAAAACAGTTACGGTATCTTTTTTTAGAATTTTTATATCAGGGCTTTCATTATCAATTTTCCATTCTGCATCAATACGGAAGTCTTGTTGTTTTACGGAAGTCGTTTCGCCTGATTTTCCTTCTGATGGGGTCTGATTGGAACTTGATGGTGGTACTTCAAAGACATATTTTAAATAAGGATGCAATGCGGCACCTGGAGCCGGTACTATCTTCACTACTTTTTCAGGAATAAATTTAGTATGTGTAATATATCCTTTAAATGCCCGTTCATTTACTTCTTCAATATTCAGGTCTTCAGTGAAAAGATAACCACCGGTTTCTACAAAATTCTTAATTTTTTGTATAGTCTTATCGCTTAATTTAGTATTATGATTTTCATGTTTGTCCTGACCAGGACAAACTACTGTTCTTTCTACCCCTCCCTTTTGACCGGTAGGTTTCATTTTGGCATGTTCTGGAGAACAACAATGTTCTTTGAAGAAATTACAATTTATAACAATTGCCCATTTATCGTCCAGAGAATATGAATCCTTATCAAATTCTGATTTGCCGATTACAGTATGAGGAATCCCCAATTTTGATAGGATGTCTTCTATTTTATCATAATTACCTTTACCCACGAAAACCTTATCGCATTTGTCATTTTTCAGAACAAGAACTTTTTCTTTAGGCAATGTTTCTATGCCTTTCATATCACGATACTGACCCACATGTTCAATATTAGTAGTAGTTCCTTTAGGGCGAATAAGTTCCGATGCGTCTTTATGTTTGTTTTCATCCCACCATTGTATCCACGATTCCGGATAATTACCTTTGTCAATTCCGGTAATATTTTTCAAGGCACTAATAGCATTTTTTATTAATTCTTTTTTGTCCTTATCATCTGATTTTAGTGGTCTGAGATAATTTAAGAGAGCTTCTAATGATTCTTTAGCATAAATGGCTCCCAATTGATGAATACATTCTAATCGCATTTCATAATTACCTTTTTCTAAAAGATTGCTAAGAAGAGGAACTACAGTTGAAGTGCGATTAGCTTTCATTGCTGCAAGTAAATCACTACTTAAATCTTTATTTTTGTTATTAATAATAAAATCAGATAGTTTAGAAATGACATCTTTATTAGTAAGGCGGCCAATACCTTCTAAAATTGTCCAATATACCGATGTGTCTTTAGGAGGTGTTCCTAATAAATTTAGCGCCTCGGTTAAAGCATTTAGTGCTTTTTCATCATTTTGTTGAACTAATTCCTCTACAGCTTTTTTAATCAGGTTATTGTCTTTTTTCTTAATACCGGTTTCCAGGTCCTGAGAAGGACTTTCTGCTATTATGATAATACTAAAAATGGCACAAAGAAATATTATTATTGAAATCAACAATACTTTTTTCATATTTCATTTTCTCCTTGTATTTTAATTGCTATTATTAATTATATGAACAGATTTTACCCTTTTATCACCCTGATATTAATATAACCTTGAAAATTATTTTGTCAATCTTTTTACATTAAATTATGCAGTAGCAATCTTTGTTAGCTTCACAGCCCGTTAGAAAGTTCCGCGTTATGTTTTGACGAGCAACTCATATCTTTATCTCTATTTGTGGTCCTTTCTAACGGGGAATGGGAAGTAAACAATTCAGTCCTCTAATTATTTTTATTATATGAAATTTTGAAAAAGCATATATAACTCAAGGTTTATCTTGTAATTTATTTTAATGAGGTATTAAATATAAATAAGAATGAGGATTAACTTATGAAACCAATAATAATATTAGCATCTGCTTCAACAAGACGTTCACAGATTCTCTCTCAATGCGGTATCCCTCATCAAATTGTTGCGAGTGGTATTAAGGAAATAATGGATTCGCAAAAAGGGCCTGCCTATAATACAGTGTTTAATGCTTGCCTGAAAGCAGAAACCGTATCCAAACAATTCAAAACCGGTTATGTTATTGGCGTTGATACAATTGTTCTATCAGGAAAACGTCTGATTGGTAAGCCACGAACTAAACGTGAAGCAAAGAATCTTCTGAAAGAATTCTCGGGAAAGAATATTTTTGTTTATACGGGAATATGTATAAAAGATGTCAGAAAACAAAAAACAGTTAAGTCATTTGTTGCTTCTAAAATAAGAGTAAAGAAAATAAAAAACAAGATGCTGAATAGATTCCTGAAGTTGTCAGGACCATTTGATAAGGCAGGCGGATTTTCCATTGAAGGAGTAGGGGCTTTTATTTTTGATGATATAGAAGGTTCTTTTTACAATATATTGGGGTTGCCGATAATTAAGTTAAATGAACTTTTTGAAAGATTAGGGGTGAATTTTTTAGAATATTGTGATTCAAAATTAACCGCCTGTAATTAAAAGTTTTAATTATACAATAATAGTCTGTATTTTGATGGGATTAATTCTCGTTAATATTTGTTTCTTCCGCAATTTCTTCTTTACTGTCGTCAACCTTTTCTTCTTGATTTTCATTAGAAGATGCGGATAGGGCTTTTTTGAAGGGCTTGGCATTTTTACATTCAGGATAACCTGAACAAGCAAGAAAATGAATACGACGGCGATGACTTATCTTTATCACCATAGGTTTACCGCACTTTTCACAGACTTCGCCGCTTTCTAAAGGAGCAGATTTTATATTTAATGAGCAGGTGTATTTGCATTCAGGATAGGTAGAACAAGATAAAAATTTACCAAAGCGTGACCATCGTTCTACAACTGGATTAGAACATTTTGGGCATTTTTCACCTGTTTGTTTACCTTTTTCGCTAGTCATTTCGTTTTCTGCTTTTTGTAAATCATTGATAAATGGTTCATAAAACTCCTTCAATGTAGAGACCCAATCCTTCTGGTCTTCCTCAATCAGGTCCAGTTCCTCTTCTATCCGGGCCGTGAACTGGGTATTGATAATATCCTCAAAGAACGGCACTAGTTTATCGTTGACCAGAATCCCCAGTTCCGTGGGCGATAGTTGCCGGCCGCTCTTTATGACATAGCCTCTGTCTTGGATGGTAGAGATAATCGGGGCATATGTGGAAGGCCGGCCGATGCCGTATTTTTCCAGGACCTTGACTAAAGATGCCTCGGTATAGCGGAACGGCGGCTTGGTAAATGATTGCGACGGGGTGATATTTGCCTGGGTCAGTTTCTCATTTTCTTTAATCGCGGGTAAGAATTGCTCTTTTACTTCATCTTCATAGAGTGTCAGAAACCCTTTAAACACCAGACGGTGTTCACTTGCCCCGAAAACGCATTTCTGCACGGATAAACTTTCGGCAAGCAGGTTGTTTTCTACGGGCTCATCAAGAATACCCAGCACATTTACAATCAGTGATTTGTCTTCCGGGTCTTTACCCAATGCCTGCAATATTGCCTTAGCCATCATTACCTCGTCATCCTTATCCTTGTTTAGGATGGTTATTATCTTACCCATAAGTTTTTCGGCTTGCTGCGAAACAGTTCCTTTGGACAGTAAGTTCTCAGGCCAAATCTGTAAACTTTGGAGTATATTCTCTGCGATAATATTTTTCCTCTTGTCATTGGAGAATACGGATAAATCAAGGCCTGACGATAAGGTTGTCTCTATTTCCACTGCCTTATTGTGCCAAACCGCCGGTTTCATCTGTGTTGCCACGAACTGTTTCCAGATAAGATTGTAAAGTTTATACTGGTCTTTGGTGAGATATTGTGCGATGCTGTCCGGCGTCTTTGAGACATAGGTTGGCCTGATTGCCTCGTGTGCCTGTTGTGATTGCTTGCTCGGCTTGTAACGGCGGACTTCCGGCTGGAGCAGATTTTCTCCATATTGCGGGCTGATAAATTTACGGCATTCGTTGATGGCCAATTCGCTGACCCGGACCGAATCGGTGCGCATATAAGTAATCAAGCCCGTTGGTCCTTCGGGCAGGTCAATCCCTGTATATAACTGCTGAGCAATCAGCATTGTTTTTTTAGGGCTGAAGTTTAACTTAGTTGATGCCACCTGCTGTAAGGTGCTGGTAATAAAAGGCGGAGGCGGATACTGATAGACATCTTTTTCTATAATAGAAGAAACTATAAACTCGCTTTTGAGCAGACGTTCCACCAGTTTCTTTGATTCTGATTCAGCGCCCAGCCAGATATTGATGTTAGTGTCCAGAGGACTGCCGACCTTGATATCATTAAGTTTAGTAAGCAATATAGAAGCCGGTTCCTTGTCTTTGTTGGAAAGCTCAGCCGTGATTTTCCAGTATTCCTGGGGCTTGAATGCCTTGATTTTCTTTTCCCGTTCTACGATAAGCCGGAGCGCCACGGATTGGACCCGGCCGGCCGAAAGTCCTTTGGTTATCTTGTTCCAAAGGAGCGGTGACAATTTATAGCCCATAATGCGGTCAAGAAGTCTTCTTGCTTGCTGGGCATTGACCAGATTTATGGAGATTTTACGGGGCCGGCTGAATGCCTCCTTGACAGCCGGTGCGGTAATCTCATCGAAACTCACCCGCCAGAACCTATCCGGCGGAACGCCTAAAATTTCTGATAGATGCCAGGCGATTGCCTCACCTTCTCTATCAGGGTCAGTAGCCAGATATACTCCTTTGGAGCCGGCGGCTATCTTTTTCAATTCGTTTACATTTTTTATCTGTTTGCGTATGATTATGTAACCCGGCTTGAAATTATTCTCAATATCTATGCCGATTTTACTCTTGGGCAGGTCGCGGATATGACCATAAGATGATTTGACAAGATAATCATTTCCTAAAATCTTGCTAATAGTTTTAATTTTAGCAGGTGATTCTACAATAACTAACGATGTTTTTTTCTTATTAGCAGTCGTCGTCTTTTTCGTTTTCTTCATCACTACCCCATTCTTCTGGTGAAAGACTTTGCATCCACTGGTCTTCTTGATTCATCTTTTCTTTATGACGTTTGTTTTTTATAAAGATAACAAAAAATATTACTATAGCAAGGATTCCTATAATAATATAAAAATATGATAACATACATCAGTGTAAATTATGTCTTAAAAAGTTCTTCGGCTGCATATGACGAGCGGACAAAAGGTCCTGAAGCAACCGCTTTAAATCCTAATTCATAAGCCTTTTGACGATAGAAATAAAATTCTTCTGGTGGAATAAACCTTTTTACTTCTAATGTTTTATTATTCAGTGATGGACGCAGGTATTGTCCCATGGTAATAACATCACAATTTACTTTCCTGAGATTTATCATAACATTTATAATCTCATCTTTTTCTTCACCTAAGCCAAGCATCAGTCCTGATTTAGTAGTGATATTTTGATTGAGATGTTTGACAGAGGAAAGAAGTTTTAATGACCGTTTATAATCTGCCAGAGGCCTGATTTCAGTATATAGCCGTGGTACTGTTTCTATATTATGATTAAATATATCAGGTTCGGCTGAAACAACTTTATTGATGCTTTCTTCTTTGCCCTGAAAATCAGGTGTTAAAACTTCAATTGTTATATCAGGGCATACTTCCTTTACTTCTAAGATGGTTTCATAAAAGATAGATGCACCTCCGTCAGGTAGGTCATCACGGGTAACAGAAGTAATTACAATATGTTTTAGTTTCATTTCCTTACAGGCACGGGCTACTTTTTGTGGTTCATCAGATGGTTGATTTATAGTACCCATCGGTTTTAGTTTTTTTATAGAACAAAACCGACAATATCTTGTGCAGGTATCACCCAAAATAAGAAAAGTTGCTGTTCCTTTGGCGAAGCATTCAAAAATATTAGGACACCTGGCGTTCTGGCAGACCGTATGCAATTGATGACGCTTAATTATTTTATTTACTGCAATAGATTTCCCGATAGGGGGTTTTTTAACTTTTAACCATTCTGGAAGAATCATACATTGTATCGTATTATGTCGGAATAGTTTCTGGAATATATGATAGATGGGTTTTAACCTCGATTATTTCCGTATTAAATAATTCCTTGAAGACACATATATATTCTTTGATAAAATCATTGATAAGTATTTTTTTACTCAGTAGTTCTGATAGAGAAGTGATTTTAGGGCTTTTCATTCCGCAAGGGTTAATAATATTAAAATTATCTAACTCGTTATTGATATTTAACGAGAATCCATGATAAGTAATCCCATTCGACACGCGCATACCGATAAATCCGATTTTATGTTCGTTTACCCAAACACCGGCAGATTTGTCATCTTTTGTATGAGAACTAATACCGAATCTGGCAAGAGATTTAATAATAGTTTGTTCTACTGTTCGGACATACTCTCTCATTGTTTTCTTGTAATGAGCAAGGCTTATTATCGGATAACCCACTAATTGGCCGGGTCCGTGATATGTCACATCTCCACCACGATTAGTCTGTTTTAATTCTATCCTTTTCTTTTTCAGTATTTCAGGAGAAACGAGAACGTTATTAATATTGGCATTTTTACCTAAAGTAATAACCGGTTGATGTTCCAGAAGGATTAAGAATGAATTTTTTCCTTTTGTTTCTCTGACGCGTTCAACCAATTCAAATTGAAAAGAAATCGCCTCATCATAGGGGGTAACACCTAATTTAAAAACAGTTAATGATTTCATATTTTATGGAATGCAATCATTGCGCCTTGACCCGCTCCACATAGCTGTTATCACGTGTATCGATACGGATAATTTCGCCTTTTTCTACGAAAGCCGGCACCTGAACAACAAGCCCTGTTTCTAATGTAGCAGATTTAAATACATTTGTAATCGTTGCTGTTTTTAATGGAGGGTCGGTTTCTATTATTTTCAAGTCAACCGTAACGGGTAGTTGGACATTAATTAGAGAACCGTCACAATATATAAGCATTACGGGCAGGTTAGAAGAGAAATATTTTATCTTATTACCCACGAATTCTGCAGGCACGGAAACTTCTTCATAATTTTCCGTATTCATAAAGACAATTAAAGAACCTTTTTGATAAAGATATTCAACCGGTAATTGTTCTATAGCCATTTGTTCTACCCGGTCCGATGAACGGAAACGATATTCAAAAGTGGAATTAGTTTTGATATTGCGCATCTTGACTTGCATCATTGCCCGCCAATTACCAGGCGTGATATGGTCATAATCTGTCACTTCATATAGTTCACCTTGGAATTTTATGGTCATCCCTTTCTTGAGTTCGGTCGCATTAATTGTGGACATAGAATTAATATCTTGAGAAACCTAAAAATTATATTTATATTATTAAAATTCCAAAAAGTTAGAACATTCTAACATCGTAAATTTTATTTGCAAGAAATCTGTAATAATTCTTCATAACTATTTTGAAGCACCCTGGTTATTGGTCCGACAAAACCATCAGTAATAATTTTTTCTATAGTATTATTCTCGGTTTTTATCTTACAATTTATCGCCGGCATTATTTGCATCAGCGAGCTTGTCAAGAACACCTCGTCAGATGAAAAGATATCTTCTTTCCGCAAAAGTTTTTCCCTAACCTTGATGGCATTTTTTGTGCAAAGACCGATGACTGCCTGTCGTGTAACACCGCGCAAGATGTTGCTTTCTATAGAAGGAGTAAAAACCTTACGGTCTTTAACTATGAAAATAGTGCTGCGTGTTCCTTCCATCACATAATTATTAGTATTAATGAATATGGCTTCTATTGCTTTTCGCTTAAAAGCCCAGCGACGTGCCAGAAGATTTTCCATATAAGCCAGCGTCTTATGTTTATAATACGGCGTTTCAGAACTTCTCCTGTATGGATAAATAATTATACTGCCTCCGCTCCGGCGGTATTTCTCGTATTCCGGCGATACATGTCCTGTTTCAATAAAAATCATTGAGGTTTGATAACTGCCTTTGTTTGATGATTCTTTAGTCGTAGAATAGTCAGATGAAGAAAACTTCATTGACCTCATCGGTTCTTCAGATGAAGAAACCGCCATTCTCACAAAACCGTGTTCTATATTATTAAGTTGCACTAAACGATTGATAGCCGTTTGGAGTGATTTGAG
>JAZDFP010000262.1:0-7068 GCA_043807745.1 Planctomycetota bacterium | reverse complement strand
TGTATTCTTAAGTGATTCTATAGATGCCTCTATAAATACATTTTTCATAACCGTCTCCAAATCCTATACTCCGGTAATCCGTATTTCCACTTCGCGGGACGGTCCCTATCGGTTAAACCCGATTTTAGACCGGGGGTTTTTAAGGTGCCAATTTGGCACCTTATTTAACTATCTTTAATAGTTCCTTTACCTGCTTGAATCTGGAACTTATCACAATTCGTGATATGTTCCTAATTTCTTCTCCGGTCTATTATTCCTGCTCTCCTGATTTCCTTATAGATATATCGTTTCTCTTTGTGTTCTTTGTGGTAAAACTTATTTATTTTCCTCATTTCCCATTTATGGTGTAACCATTTCTTTTCTTATCTCTGCTTCCAACTGGTTCTTGGTCGGCAGATATAATTTATATTTAGAGACGAATATCTTATTGGTTATGCCGCCCAGGGCGTATTCCACAAAGACCCTGCCTTTGGTTCTCTCGGTGCAGAGGATAATGCCGATGGGCGGGTTTTCATTTGCCATCATTTCCTTATCATTGATATAATTGAGGTAGAAATTCATCTGGCCGACATCGGAATGAGCCAGAGCGCCGATTTTCAGGTCAATCAAAACCAGACACCGCAATATCCGGTGATAGAAAACCAGGTCAATGTAATAGTGCTCGTTGTCAATGGTTATCCGCTTTTGCCGCGCCACGAAGGTGAATCCCTTGCCCAATTCAAGAATGAATTCCTGCAGGTGGTCGGTGAGTTTTTGCTCTAACTGGTTTTCGGTGTAATAACTCTTTTCCGGAAGACCTAAGAACTCCAGGACATAAGGGTCTTTAACAGCATCCTCCGGCTTGGTAATTACCTGTCCTTTTTGAGCCAGCGATAATACCTTCTTTTTGTTCTTGCTCAAAGAAAGCCGTTCAAATAGTAGCGAATTCATTTGTCTGGCTAATTCACGAACAGACCAGTTATTCTGGATGGCTTCTTTTTCATAGAAAGAACGGGCAATCGGTTCTTCTATTGTTAATAATTCGCAGTAGTGCGACCACGAGAGCATCGGCTTGAATTCAACAGGCGGTGTCTGCCGAATTGCCGATTTCCGAGACAGTGTCCCGGATTTTAGGACTTTGTTAGATTGGTCAGACAGTGTCTGACCGATTGGGAATGACTGATAAAAAATCCGCATCATTTTTAAGTTAGTGGTAGAAAACCCCTTGCCAAATCTTTCCGTTAAATCGCCGGATAATTGCTTGATTAGATACGCACCGTAATCAGCCCGTTCTTTACCCTTTTGTTCTTCTTCTACAATAAGTTGACCGATACGCCAGTAGGTCTCGGTAATGACCGTATTTATCTGGCGGACGGTTTTCCGGCGCGCCTCCTGAAGAAGCGTAGAAACACGATTCAATAATCCCGAATAAGTTGATTTGGTGATTTGATTCATTCAATAACTCCTTTGTTTATTATCTGCTCAACCAGTAAAATCAGATAAATCTGCTTACATTATTTACTACTTAACTATCTTCAGAAACTCCTTTGCCATTTGTCTGGATTTCTTATTATCGTTGAGTTGGCCGTAGATGCCGATGAGCATAGAGTAATTGGCCGCAGTTAACCCCTTTTCCTTGAGTTTCCTTGCTATATTCAGTGATTTGAGATGTAGTGGTAACGCCTTCTCGAATCTGCTCATCCCTGTATAGATTCTGCCTAAATGGAAATAACAATGTGCCACCTTCAAGTGATTCTTCTGTTTCCGATGAATCAACAAGGCGGTTCCCAAGGGTTTTATGGCTTCATTTGACCTGCCATGTACATTGTAAAGATGTCCGATATTGTAATACGCCTCGGCATAGTCCGGCTTTAGCTCTATGGCTTTTTTGTAGCAAACCAGTGCATTCTTATAATCTCCGGTCTCGTCAAAGACGTGCGCTATGTTATAGTAACCGCCCGGATGCGACGGATTTGACTTAATCGCTTTCTGGTATGCCTCTTTGGCTTTGGTATAATCCTTCTTTTTGAGATAATCTCCGCCCAGATTATACAGGCAGTCAAAGTCATCGGGCTTTATCCTGAGTGCCTTTTGGTAAGAGGCAATGGCTTGGTTGAACATTCCTTTTCTGGACAGGTTACAGCCGAGATTGTAAAGGACTTTAAATTTATCAGGCGCAATCTTGCCGGCTTTCTTGAGCAAGGCGATTGCCTTGTTGATGTCGCCTTTTAATGCCAGGACCTTGGCGCTGTTAATGTATGCCTTGTAATCCGAGGGCTTGAGTTTGAGGGCTTTATTGAACATTGCCAGGGCTTTATCCAGATTGCCTAATTCTCCGTAGGCGATACCGAGATTATTGAGGGCATCTATGTCAGCCGCGTTTAACTTGAGCGCATTCTGCAAGACACGGACGGCTTGATGCCGGCTGGCTTTGTCTGGTTTATTGGAAAGCGTCAGACCCAGATTATTATATGCCATACCCAGAGCCGGATTCAAACCTATGGCTTTTTTATAGGAGGCGATAGCCCGGTCAAAATTACCACTCTGATAATAGGCATTGCCGAGGTTGTAGTATGCCAGAGGCGTATCTTCTCCCATGTTAAACTCAATGGCTTTCTGGAAGGAACTAATAGCCCGGTCAAGTTTACCGGTATTAACGAACGCGTTACCCAAGTTGTAATGAGCAATCGCATAATTCGGTTTAATCGCCACCAATTTCTGGAACACAGACAATGCCTGGTCAAATGCCTTCTGGTTATACAATGCAATGCCCTTGTCTAAAAGAGATTCATTGCCAGTCGGTTGAAAATTAATCATATATTACTCCTCTATTAAAATTTTCATTGATTAAATGGAATTTGAGGGACATCATACTTATTTATTGGCATTTTATCTTCTAAATCAATCCAAGTCAATGAGAATCTTGAATAAACGGGCTGGATTATTTATGATTTTGCAGAAGATTAGGTGTAAAAAGGGATGTGTCCCGCGGGCATACTTTCTTCTGCCACGAAGGCACCAAGACACGAAGAATAAATTAATTTTTCTTCTTTGTGCCTTAGTGTCTTAGTGGCTAATTTTTTACTACGGCACCCGGGAATAATTATCGTATGCATAGCCCAGCACATAAGTTATGTGCTGGACGACCGAAGTAATCTCTAATTTTACAAGGTCTGGTAACGCTTTGTAACCCTATTTAGCGTAGTTATCATAAGCATAGCCGGTCATATCGCCCAGCGAAATGGGCTGAGTTCCGACCGCAATCGTGGTCGTGGTTAAGTCCGATTTCAGGATGCGGGTGACATTACCAGAAAAAACATAATTTGCCACCCAGCAATAGGTCCCATCTACCGCGACTCCCTCGGGGGTAGTCCCCACCGCAATCGTGGTCGTACTTAAATCTGATTTCAGGATGCGGGTAACATTATTAGAACCATAATTTGCCACCCAACAATAGGTTTCATCTACCGCGACTCCCTCGGGGGTAGTTCCCACCGCAATCGTGGTCGTGGCTAAAGTGGACTTCACAATGCGGGTGACAGTAGCAGAATTATAATTTGCCACCCAGCAATAGGTCGCATCTACCGCGACTCCAGCGGGGAAAGTTCCAACCGCAATCGTGGTCGTGCTTAAATCTGATTTCAGAATGCGGGTAACATTATTAGAATTATAATTTGCCACCCAGCAATAGGTCGCATCTACCGCTACGCCAAAGGGAGCATCTCCCACCGTGATTGTTGTCGTGGCAGAGGTTGCCTTCTGGATGCGGGTGACATTATCAGTAGCCTGATTTACCACCCAGCAATAGGCATCATCTACCGCGACTCCACGGGGAGCATCTCCCACCCCAATCGTGCTCTTGCTTAAATTTGACTTCAGGATGCGGGTGACACTATCAGAAGCATAATTTGCCACCCAGCAATAGATCCCATCTACCGCTACGCTATAGGGGAAAGTGCCCACCCCTATCGTGGTCGTGGCAGAATTTGATTTCTGGATGCGGGTAACATTGGCAGAATTCGTATTTGCCACCCAGACATAGTCATCCACGGCCGTGGGCTCAGTAAATATATTGACTGACAACCCCGAAGACCAGGTAGAAGTAACAGAGGTATGAGTGACACAACGTGCCTGTGCCTTGACGATATATGTATTTGCAGAAGACCACGATTTTGAGACAGTGGTTGATGTTGACCAGTCAGAATAATTGCCGTCACCCCAATCAAACTGATATTCTACGGTATGCCCCAAATCAGACGATGCGCCACCGGTAGAATAATCGTAACTTGTGCCGGTAGTGCCTGAGATTATGCCGGTCGGTTGAGTCGGCGCGCTTACGGTGTCAGGTAAATTGATTGTTACTGACAACCCCGACGACCAGGTGGAACTAACAGAGGTATGAGTGGCACAACGTGCCTGCGCTTTGACGATATATGTATTTGCAGAAGACCACGATTTTGAGACAGTGGTTGATGTTGACCAGTCAGAATAACTGCCGTCACCCCAGTCAAACTGATATTCTACGGCATGCCCTAAATTAGACGATGCGCCGCCGGTAGAATAATCGTAACTTGTGCCGGTAGTGCCTGAGATTATGCCGGTCGGTTGAGTCGGCGCGCTTACGGTTTCAGGTAAATTGATGGTTACTGACAACCCCGAAGACCAGGTGGAACTAACAGAGGTATGAGCGGCACAACGTGCCTGTGCCTTGACGATATATGTGTTTGCAGAAGACCACGATTTCGAGACAGTGGTTGATATTGACCAGTCAGAATAATTGCCGTCACCCCAATCAAACTGATATTCTACGGCATGCCCTAAATCAGACGATGCGCCGCCGGTAGAATAATCGTAACTTGTGCCGGTAGTGCCTGAGATTGTGCCGGTCGGTAGATTAGGTGTGCTGACGGTCTCGATCGGTGCCTGTGCTAATAATATTTCATAATCAATAATTTTAAGTAGTTCATAATTTGCAATAGTCTGTCCGAGCGCCGATAATTTAACTCCGGCGCCGGCCTCAATCCCTCCGTAAAGTTGCCACCAGGGGGTATTTAATACATTGGCGTCCAACTGGAGGTATCCTTTTGCATCCGCATATGGACCCGCTACTCCGTATATCAGAAGATTCATTTGTGGTTGGATATATCCTTGGATACCCAGTCCGGCTGAAAGCGTGGGCGGTGTATAATCAAAACTCTTTGTAAGACTATTCACCGGGCTCCATACGCTATTATTATACTGCAGTCCCACAGAAAGATTTGATTCCTGAGTTATACCGGTAGTGATACTCACCTCAACCTGTCCGTTAATGCCGACATCTACCGTAAGGATAGGAGTCAAGACCACGGGAAGCGGCGGCACTGAAGGCACCCATATCGTAATAGGCGTAAAGGAATAGGTGGCAATTCGTTTGGTTTCATCTATTGGAGGGAAATTTATATTGCTTGATATGGTGAGTTGAGCGGTTTCATTCAGGTTAAGAACAGACCTGATTTCTTTGATTTGAAACGATGCTATTTTTACTCTGAAGTCTATGCCGGCAGAGAAGGTAATACTGCCGTTGGCAATTATCTGGTCGTAGGTGGTATCAGGATTATTATCAGCGTCCCAGAGAACTACATTATCCAGGGGCGGGGAAAATGTGCCGCCGATAGCCTTAATTGTCACGCCTTTTATTGCTATGGATTGATTTACCTCATCAGGCGATAGCGATTTGTTTAGTTCTATAATACCGTCCTGTATCGCATCTTCAAGGATTGCCTGCGTTGTATTAACAATAATCTGACCGCTTATTTCATTAGTAGATGAGACCTTTCGCAGAAAGCCATTGGGCGCTTGCGCACTTACGCCACCGACCATCACATCATCTACGGCAAGTTTTTTAACATCTGCTGCAGTAGCAGAAAAAGTAATGACGGAATTATCCCCGGAAATTTCTGTGGGAGAGGAAGTTATCACTTTAGTGGTATTTGGGATTATGGCGGTCGGGACGCTGCTACCGCCGCTTCCACCACCGCCTCCACAACCGCCGTAGCCGGCGGTAACCATTAGACCCAGCAACAGGATGATGGCGCCCCCGCTAATAACGGGGTAAACTCCGCGCCATGGCATCTTCAGCATTACCCATTTTATCAGTTTTATTCTTGGCATAAAACACCTATCCATTTACAATTGCCCCCACCATTAAAGGACAAGCGGGATAAACTGATTTCGGACCAGACTGACTGTCGGTAAATAAATCGGGCAGGTTGCTAATTTTATTTCGGCTATGGTGCGACTGTAGTGACTAAATCTTTTCCCTATTAGCGGGACTGACTGCGGTCTTGTATATGTTCGCTCTGAGCCAAAATCTACTTGTAGATTTCGTTCTATCATACTATCGTTATATATAATATACAGATTCTTCCGCACAAAGTCAAGCAAAATCTTACGGGGTTGACTTATAAGTTATTGTTCGGCAGACTCACCATCAGCTAAATACCGATGTGAACTTTCTGACGGGGTTTATTTGAATTTAATATTAGAATTTGTATTATTACATTATGACAAACCGTTTTTGCCGTCTTGAAGATAAAGACAAACGATATCTCTGGCATCCGTTCACCCAGATGAAAGACTGGATGGAGAATGATATAGTCATTATTGAACGCGCTAAGGGTAACTATCTTTATGATACACGAGGCAACCGATATCTGGACGGGGTTTCATCTCTATGGTGTAACGTGCACGGTCATCAGGTCAGGGAAATCAATCGGGCAATAGGAAGCCAACTCGGTAAGGTAGCCCATTCCACGATGCTGGGGCTTTCAAACATACCGGCAATAGAGTTAGCCGATGAACTTATCAGCATTGCGCCAAAAGGCCTGCGCCGGGTATTTTATTCCGATAGCGGGTCAAGCGCTGTGGAAATTGCACTTAAAATGGCATTCCAATATTGGCAATCACAGCGGGACCGCGCTTCGCTCCGTAAGACTAAATTTCTAACATTCGTTAATGCCTATCACGGCGATACTATCGGGTCTGTGAGTCTGGGCGGAATGGATTTATTCCATAATACATACAAGCCGTTATTATTTGAAACGTTCAAAG
>JAZDFP010000261.1:0-27955 GCA_043807745.1 Planctomycetota bacterium | reverse complement strand
GCAGGCTTGACTTTCGGCTTTTCCGGTTCTGGCTCGATTTCTGCATCTATTACCTTCGGCGCGGTGTCCTGTTCAGCAGGCGGCGGCAAGATAAGAGTTGACAATTTTTCTTGCAGTTTTTCCTTGCCTTCAGCCTGGACTGCCACAGCGTCATCAATGTTTTCGGCTTCTTCCGGGGATAGTAAGCCTAATACCAAATCAGGACATAACAAGCGTAAACCATCGCCTATTGCACGCCAGCGCAGGTATTGGCGCGGGTATTTCTCCCAGCCCGAATCCGGCCTGACCAATCCGGCCTTCTTTGCGTCTTCAATGGTATAGGTGGTTTCAATCTTTTCCTTGCCCCGTTTAAGGATAACCTTGCAATGACTATTGTCCGATTCAATACTGGCTATGATTACGCCCTGTTTCTTTGCCAATGCCAGTTGTAATTGCACCGCCATTGTCAATCGCCCCTTGATAAAAGCCATCATCCGCAGAGATGAAAAAGGCGATATGCCCATTTCGTTGCCGGTCTGGATTATCGCCATTGATTGCTCAATCGTGGTGTTCGGCGGGACTATGCCGGATTTAGTGGCTATCGTGCCCCATTCCCTCAATACGACAAGTTCTTCCTTGTCCAGTTTTACCAATGCGTTATTCATTCTCTCTCTCCTTTCCTTTTGGGAATAGATGATTCAATCTTTTGATTGTTTCTCTATTTACATAATTATTGAATTTCCGGCAAGTGTTTTCGTGAAATCCTGTTGCCAATCGCCCACAAATTCTCCTTTCGGACGCTATGCCGATATTTGGGCATAGTTGTCGTAGGGGATAAAATGCCGCCGGCCTGCTTTATGGAGATTAATATGAAAGCAAGGATGTGAACCGGCGGCGGTTAAAATTTTATTATCGCCCAGGCTGGTCAAAGGAACTTTGCGTCCCGTATTTCTACAGTAGCAATATTCTGAGTGTGAACTCACCTGGGCGATTTGATTATTCGATTTCATTTTTCGTTCCTTTGACCATTTCATTTTTCATAACTGTATCTAATATTATTATCGTAAGAAAATCAATAGAAAACAAAAGATTTTTTGAAAATATTTTTATCGTCTTGTATAGGCAACGCCCTGCAACCCGCATAAAACCGTTTTCAGATATACAAGATGTTGTATGTTTGGGAAAATAAGGTATTATTTTTTTATCTTGGTTTTGATTTTTTCATAAATTTGATTGACAAAAATCTCCCAGCCAAAGTTTGCCAGTAATACGCAACCGGCGTTGAATATCACCGCCACCCAGAAATCAGCCTTGAAGACAAGGCAGTAGAATACCACGCCGATAATGCCCCAGAATATAGATAGTCCCCGCTTACCAATTTTGCCCGCCTTATTCCACAGCCCCAACAATTCGGTCATTAAGGCAATCAACAGCGTTACTGCTATGATATGCCAGAGCCAAATCCAGAGTAGCGTTCCTATATTAATGAATATTCCCTTGATAGTGTCCCAAGCCCAATAATTTGTTTCTTCCATAATCTTTTCCTCCTTTTTGACTATATGAACCACCGTGCCTTCGCCGGATAATATCAAATCAAGTTTGACATCTTCATTGGCTACCTTGCCGGTAGCAGTACCGGTAAGTTCAATAGTGTTAATTTTCTCTGATACTGGATTTTTTAGGATAGTCGGCTTATAGTTTATCGTGCCGCACCCAGTCAATATACTAATATAGAATAACGCCAGTAATGCCGCTACGATAAATATAATCAGGATTATCAACCGGTAATGCCAATCAGTGAGTTTTTTCATTTTAAATCCTTTCTGAAAAATGATAACCAAGCAACTAAAGCGGATAAAATAGCCATAATTATACCGAGTAATATACTGCCCCCCGTTACCTTGTCGTTGAATTTTTCAAGCTTTGCTATTCTGGCTGAATGTTGCGGGCATAAAGAATTAACCTCATTAACCTTAACTTCAATCCGCCTGACCGTTTCCTGTAATACCATTAATTCCGATGTGTTGTTAGACAAGACTGACTTTATCCCATTCTCACCTTCAATCTTTTCAAAGATTAAGTCTATCTTCTTTTCAAGTCGCTCAAAATTATCCATTAAACTGTCCCTTTCTATATATTCCAAATCAATAGTTCGGTTCCGGCGTTACCAGCTTTTCTTTGGCTTCTATTTTAACCAGCAATTCCTCCGCCTTTTCCAGCTCCTTGACCTGTTCCGAAATAACCAGCATCAATTCAGCCAGCCGTTTGTTATTCAGGTTAAGCTGAAAGTCCAGCGTGGTTATCCGGCTTTTTAGAATCGGCTTTAACCGTTCCGCCGGTATCTCCTGCTCGGTCTTGATAATGACCGAACCGTCCTTGTTTTCCACATATTCTGTTGCCATATCGTTCCTTTCATTAGTGTGGATGTTAGCCCGTACGGGCGTTACAGCCACTTATGCCCAGCACATAGTTTATGTGCTGTGGCCTGGTTATTTCACCACCACCGGCGCAATCGCCCGCAGTTCTATTATCGTATTGTTAATCATTGTCTGGATGTCCTCCGCCTTAGCCGTCAACGGGTCTGTCAGTTCCTTCTTGGCGGTTTCTATCTTAACCAATTCGCCCCGCAAGGCTTCAATGGTATAATAAAGCTCGCCCGCCTTCAGTTTCTGCGCGTCCGTTAGTATCGGCAGTATTATTTCCGTTTTAATTGTTATTGGCATAAAGCCCTCCTATCTAATAATAGTTATTCTTGGTCTTTTCGTCTCCCACGCCCCGAATGTCTGCCAGGTGGGTTCGTTGGCGGTGTATTTCCGCTGGACAATCAAATCAAAAAACATATCATAAGTTCCGCCTGAATAATGCTCCACATGCAACTTGTTCACCGCTGATGATACATTGTTAATATTACTATTATTCCCCAGCGCCTTTTCAGCGTCGTTAATCCATACCTTATGAGTTGAGGCCGATGGTAACGCAATCTCAACCTTGTAATAAGTATTATTTACTGGAGTTGTGCTTAACGAATCCCAGGCCGCCGACCTTAAATGCTTAAAGTCTGAGCCGCCTAAATAAACACCTGTAATCTGGGTTGTATTCTGTAACAAATACCATATACCGGCAATAGGATTAGCCACACCCGAAGTCCGCATATACAACGCCAACGCCACATTCCAGCCGGACACTACCAATGGTCTTGTGGCTATCTTGAGTCCGCCCGCCTGCGACCGTATCGCTTTCGCACCCTCATAAGGCGTAGTGGTCATAACGTCCCATGCCGTATTTGCAGTCCAGCTATCCTGTCCGTTTAAATCCGCCGTATTTAAGGCGTTGAAATCCTGAAAGTAATCAAACGTATTCGGTCCGTTTGAAACCGCACCCGCCGCCGCATTGCCGCAATAACAGAATATCGGTGTTGTGCCGCTTGCAGGTGTATTACATTCTACCCAAATAACAGCCGAATTAGCGTCATAGGACTCAATCCAGTAATCAAGGTCATTCCCATAAATATCCGTGAACCGAATATCGTCATAATCCGCTTCACACAATGCCGCTCCATCAGCATAAGCGTATATGTTCGTAGCGTCATTAACCCCACTTGTCCGATGAACCGTTATCTTTTTCTGGTAGCCGGTAAATGCCCCGTCCGGTGAAAAGTTCACTCCGCCTAAAGCCCGATGAAGCCATGCACTCGGACCGCCAAAATTCCAATAACTGCGTAACCGGTCAGTCAACCTGTCACTGTCCACTAAAACACCATTTGAATACCGTCTCATATTTTATGTCTTTTCGTACACATTCGCTTTAGCTGAAACCATATCGTTAGTATCAGCCGTTGCCTGCACAATATCGCCAGTAGCCTTTACAAAAATTGGAATATCAAAAACTACACTCTCGCCTGCCGGAATCGTCAATGCTTTATCTCCAATCGGCAGGGTGTCCACTGCTGAGGAATCATAATATTCCAAATCAATAGTATGGTCTGATGTATCATCATTAGTAAATATAATACTTACTATTGTTGCTTCAGTCGCCGCAACACCGATATAAAGCGTTGTCGCTGTATTTTGTACCCATATCGCCGGACAATCTTTCATTACTATTGACATAATACCATCTCCCATCTAACATCTTCTATCGCCACTTGCTGTGCAGTTGACACCGGCTTATTAGCGTCGCTGGTATTGTCAACATTGTTTAAAGATAAATCCGTTTTAACCTCGCTGTAAGAACGCCCCTCTAATCCATCGGCGGTAAACTTGGCGTAATCATTGTCGGCGGCGTCCGCTTGGTCTACTTGAATAATATTATCATCGGCTATCCCAATCGTTACACCTATAATATGCCCGCCAGTCAACCTGCCCACCAACCGTTGCTCGTTAATAGTCAATGCCACCGGAGTATTATCGGTGGTAGCATAAAGAATAGAATCCACATCGTATAATGATTTGGCTACATAGTCTGCCAAATCACTTGCTAATGCGTATGCCTGTAAATCGCTTATCTGTGACTCTGTTATACTAATGCCTGTAGTTTTGTCCCATGCCAGAAATACAGGGTCAGATTCACTCTGTAATGCCGTAGCTATCAAGGTATGGTCGTATGCCAGTTCGTGTGTGTCCATAATACCCTGCCCTGTGCCTATTGTATCATATAATCCGGCGTGGTCTCCCCAGCCATAGGCGGTGTCCCAGTTCGATGAATTGTTTGTTACCCCCGAATAGTTTCCAGCACCATCACAAGACACTAATCCAGTAATAGCATCTTCTGTAGTCTTGTGAGTATACGCTGCATCCCAATTAGACGATATATTCACCCAAGCCAAACCATCCCACTTAAAAAGACAGTTCGTTATCGTATCATAAAATAATACGCCTTCATCCGGTGGAACTGCTGCCAAAGCCCGATTTGCGATTAATCCATCTAATGAAATTTCAATGATTGCCGGGACTGATGTCCTGACGTGATAAACCCCTAATGTAGCAATCGGATTATCATCCATTATACCCACAAAATATTCTTGGTCTTGGGAAAGTGTCCACGACGCACCATCCCACTCTATTTGAACGCCATAACCATCATCTTTAAAAACTACTCGCAAATCAGTTACTGCACCTGTTAAAATCCTGTCCTCGTAAATGGGAGGAGCAACCTGAGTGCATAATTTTATTGTTGAGGGAGCCGTCGGGTCAATTGAATACGCTCCTAAAGTCGGCAACCCACCTACAGCTATCCGCCCAATATACACCTTCGCTGATTCATAGTTTATAAAATCAATTAAAGAGTCTGCTGAAGATATATTCCCAGCCCCATCCGCCTTGACAATGCCATCTATCGCTCCGACTATCGGGTCGGTTTCGACTGTCAAATACGCCTGTAAGTCGCTTATTTGCGACTCGGTTATGCTTATACCCGTGCTCTTGTCCCAAGCGATGAATACGGGGTCTGTCTCTGCGGTTAAATAACCCTGCGCTGAAACCCATTCTTGTAGGGCAAATGTGCCCGATGCCGCAGGCAGAAGCCAAGCAAGATTATCATTATAAGCCACATCTGTTATTTGATGAACTTTCGGCCAATTGCCTGTAAATATCACTCCACCACATAACAATTCATATACACCCAAGTCCACATCACTGATTGCGCCTGTATAAGGCACATAATTCACTAACTCGCTTTCGTATGCCGGTGGTGTGGCTATCAACCAAGCACTAAAAACAGGGTCTGTTTCTTCATAAATTGGCGGGGTAGCAATTAACCAAGCGGAAAATATCGGGTCCTCTTCTGCCCGATTTCCGTGTCCGTGGTTTTCACGAGCCGCCTTTGTTGAATCACCAGTATCCTTAAAAGTATCAAAGGTCCGCTCCTCCTTCACATCATCGCCTAATTCCAGCGCGGCAGTGTTAATATTAGACTGATTTGTCTTTAGATTCTGGATGTTTTGATAGAGTATGCTATTGACACCCTTATTAACTATATCATCAAAATCGCCCGCTATCCGGCGTTCATATGGTTCGGCTCGTTTTATAATCTTTCCCTGCCGGATAATCATAGATGGAAATTGTATCTGGCGGGTAATCCCCCGCTTAGCCAGCGTCATTTCCACTAAATTGACCGGTTTCAAATCTGCCATATTTTACTGTCCGTAAGTTATAATCCGTAGTTTACGGCTCAATGTATTGTTAAAAGCCCTGACGATTGCCATACTTTGCATTACAAGCGTTAGAATAGTAAAAAGGTGGTTATCTACACCCCTGCTATTTGACCCCTTATTTTGCCCTAATTTTACTTTTTCAACCCGCTTTCTATTAATACCGCGTCAATATCGTCCTCCTCTAATAAACCGGCTTCTTTCAAAACATCGTCTATTTCATCATCCATTTTTCCCTTAGCCTGCCAGGGCAAACTGCTCTTGCCATAATTCAATTCTGTTTTTGCCCTTGCCAATATCTGATTGTCATAAGCCTTAATCTTAGCTTGTTTCTCACTGTCGCTTAAACTGTTGTTTTTCTGCACCAATTCTTTCTGTCTCTTCATATAAGAAAAAAACTCTACCGCATCGCTTAACCTTCCATAATCCTTAATTTCCGGGTTATCGTCGGCGGTCTTGCCGTCTTTGAGGAGTTTGTTATATTCATCATGAGCTTTATTAGCATTGCCATACAACCTACGCACTTCTGTTATATCGGCAGGCTCTTGCTCCATTCTTTTATAAATTTCACCGCCAATTCTTGCGCCAATGGCCACAGGCGGATATATCTTACCTGCAACTCCAGGGGCAAGCCTAATTCCTTGCCGCTTGGCTTGGCTTAACTTGCCTTTTGCAATCGTTTCATAAGCCGCATAACTTAACTCGCCCAAATCAGCCGCTGTCGGCCCAACCAGCCAATTAGCTATAGCCCCTTTCCCATAAGCGGCAGTTTGAATAGCGTCTGTTAAGATACCAACCCCGCCCGCTAATAAAATATTATCTAATACCCTCTGGACAATAGACATATCTTTCCTACTACGCCCAAGTATTAAATTCTTAATATCAATAGCCGCCTCGCCGGTCAACCCTGCGCCTACCGCCAAATATATCAATGGCTTTGGATTCCCCTTAAATAATTCCCCAACAATAAATTGCTTGATAAAATCTTTCTGCTGTATGCCAAAAGATTTGAATTGTGTCATTAACCTGACCACTTGTCTTGACTGCCATAATTCGGGTAAATCCTGCATCCGATATAAGAATTGAGTATCTTGTGACGCCTTAAACCCAGCATCATATAATTGTTGTTTGGTTAAAACGCCTGATTTAATCGCATCATCAACATTGATATGCGGAATAAGTTCTTTTAATCTGCGTCTTGCAAACTTGCTTTCAGGATTTTTAATAAGGGTTCCTAATAATTCTTCAGCATAGAATTTACCCGCATTGGCCGACACTATCCTATTCCACGCCTCAACGCCGTTAAACCCTGACCATTTCAAAAACTTGCCCGCCGATGAAGAAGATGTCCCTATTTCAGCCATCATTTCCCGTTGGATTGCCTCTAATACCGCCCCGCTGTTGAATGCAAAATCACGTCCTTCGGTTGTTATTGCCGCCTTAAACGCCTTTATCATACTGGACAGATTAGTTCTTGCCAAAGCGTTATTAACCTGTGTCATATTGGTTAATGCCGATAACCCCATCTTGCCCATTACCTGAAAATCAGTGAAATATGCAACGGCTTTATTTAATTGCTGGTCTTGCATATTATTGCCAAGCAGTTCATTAACTAACCTCTCTACTCTCTTTACATCGCCGCCCTCGGCCCCAATATCATCTATTAATCTGAATAAATCCTTGTTTTTCTGGCCGAACGCCGATATTTCTTCAAGCCTTCTGGCCGTGCCCTCATAAAATCTCGGCAATGCCTTATCCATACGCCTAACATAAAAAGGCAAATCAGCTTCGCGGGCATATTCTAATGACCCGAATTTTCTCGCCCGCTTAGGCGATACAAAAACCTCCATAATATGTCTTGCCTCGGCGGTAGATGTAGCCTGACCCTTTGCCACCATATTCTGTAAGAATTTGTTATTGCCCCCATTTGACCTTAAATAAGACAAGAAGTTGTCAACTATCTGCCTTGCCTCAATAGTATTATCAGCCCAGCCCCTTGCCACTGTGGTATTAACCGCTTCTCTTATAGCCCATTCTTCACCAGCCATCATTTGCCTTGTCGGTATCCAATGCGGGAAATAATCCTCTCTCGGCGCAAAACTAACCAATCCGCCATCTTTGGTTTTGACCTGAATATTCATTCCCTGCGCTTCGTTGCCTATGCTGTCAAAATGACTCTTAAGTTTCTGCGCCATTGCGCTGGCTTTATCGTTTGTTGCAGTATTATAACCCTCTAAAACATCAGCAACATTGTATTGTTCGTTTAATGATAGATTCTTTGCATCTTTGGTTTGATTCAACCATTGTGATTCTCTCTGTGCAGATTTACGGGATATATCGTCAAAAGTATCCATTAGCTTCGCCCCCGAAGCAGTTTCGCCCCTGATAACCGTTTTTGCGGAAGCAATGGTCTTATCATAAATAGTTTTGATTGACCTGAAAAACCCCATTTTAGGTTCTTCGGAAAATAGCGGTTGAGTATAAGGAATATAAGGCTTTTTAGTTTGATTGACAATTCGCTTTTCTATTACCGTTGCGACAGCCTCGTCTTCCGCTGATAATTTAGCCTCTGTTCTGGCTTTTAATCTTGCTACCCGATTATCTGCAATTCGTTGTTCTTTTATTCTTGCCGGAGAAAACCCTTTGAATTTAGTGGGCTTGCGGAACGCTTCCGCTTCCTTTAAAGCCCTTTGAGGTTTTTCCATATACAGCCTGTTGACCGCTTCTTCAGGAGTAATAGTTTCACCCGCTTTAGCCGCTTGTCGCATTTGGGCGTTTATTTCGCTTGTTGATGGTGTTTTTGTTTTTGGTGCATATTGGTTTTCGAAGTCATCAATATAACTTTGAACTGATTTTTGGTATGCGTCATAATCTTCAGCCGCACCCGCGCCTTCGGGCTTTTTTTCTGGCAATTGCCTTAACTTGCCTTTCGGCTTCGGCACTTTCCCCTTCGCCATCGCCTCCGTTACGGGTTCTGCCTTTGCGCCTAAATCAAGCCCCGTGCTTTCGCCATAGCCTTTTGCCATTGCCCCTAATTTACCCTCTGCTAATCTTTGTGGAGATAATTTATTGGCTAATTGTCCCGCCTTCTTTTCAACTGCCGCCAACGCTTCCTTTGCAACACCCTTAGATTCCGCCCAAGTCTTTAATAATCTCGGCAGGTTTTCTTTAACCAAAAAGACGCCCTCTCTTTTTGTAATACCCGCTAATTCAAGGGCTATCTGTGCGGGTCTTATAGCTTTTGTAATAGGAATTATCAGCGGGTCGGTGGCAACTGTCCACAAAAATGCCTTGTTATAACTCGGCATATCGGTAAATTCATCTTTGAAGATTTCAGCCATATCATCATAACTATACTTACCGCCGAGCAATAAACCTTGCACTATCTGTTGTGGAATAGCTAAGGCGGTCCCAACCGCCGATAATACTTCTAATCCGGTTTCGCCTCTTGCATACTGACCTTCATAATCTGCTAATTGCCTTCTGATAGACTCACTTTGTGCCGGAGTCATTAAGGTTTTGCTCATTTCAGCGGGCGTTGTCCATTTCCCATTAATATAAACCGGCTTTTTTCCCAATGCCTCACGATTTTGTTTTACCATTTCCGCCTGATATTCAGGCGTTTTCTGTAATGCCTCTAATTCTTTTTTATCGGATTCCTTTTGTAATTCAATCCGTCTCAAATAAGCCGATTGTGGTGAAATTGGCTTTGGCGTGCCCAAAATGTCCTTTACGCCTATCGGTTGCCCCTGTTGCTCTATTTCTATATCCTGACCGGTTATATCGCTTGCCAGGGGCGTTTCTGTGCGTTTTAGGGGCGTTGTGGGGCGATATTGCGCTGAAATATCCGTCTCTTTGGTTATCAATTCCCTAAACTTGCTTTCCGGCAATGAATACTTACTTAATTCTGATATAGGTTTCTTGCCCGCCATTATCTCGTCAATTACATTCGCCCTTTGAAAATGGAAGTCCACCATTGTCTTGATTTCGTCCGTTTGCTCCGGGACCGAACTGCCCGATTCCAGATGCCTTGACAATACATCAACGCTATTATGGTCAATGTCCTTCAACTTAGGCAAATCGGCAGTAGTAAGCTGACTTATTGGCTTGCCTAACCCGGCCACTCCGGGCATTGCTTCCGGCTTCGGTTGTGCAACTGGCTGGACCACTGCCTTGCCAGTATCGGATATAGGCGTTGATTCTTGCTCTATAACAGGCGGGACTGCTTTCGGTTCCGCCGTTTTATTGAACGGCAACAAATTGAACCCGCCCGGTTTTCTAAATTTGAATGGTAATGTCATTGCTTTAATCTTTTAATGAATGCTTGCCTTAATTTCTCGATGGTTTCCTTACTGACCGTTTCCCGCGTTTTTCCAATCCTTTTCAATGCTTCATCTATTTTTGCTTCTATGCCTTTGTCAATTTCTGTTTTATTTGTATTCTGTCCCAATAACCTTGCCCTGGCCTCCCCCTTTTCCTCTGGCGTAGAAGTACCATCTTTTAAAATAGCTCTATCGGTCTCATTCTGGTCTTTTTGCACATCGGTCAATTTACCTAACTTTGCGGGATTAAATGTAGATATTCGTTTCTTTGAAGTTAATTCACCAGCAATTCTTCTCCTTGCATTCAAGTCATAGCCTTTTTTGCCCTGTCTGGTCATTTCCGCCTCTATATCCTCGTCAGTTGGAGCAATAGATTCCCTTAATGCCGTCAATTCTTCTCCTTTAATCTTTTCTTCAACGGTTGGTCCAGGCTTTTGCTTTCCGCCACCAAACAGGAATTTAAGCCCCTGCCCGGCAATTCGCATTGCCGCTATTCTCTCCTTGTTCTTGCGGTTTGCCTCGGCCTGTTCCTTGACCGTTTTCTGCTGTTCGGTGTATCGGGTATCCTCAACGCTCTCCCGTGTAGTTCGATGCGCCAATTCAGCTTGATACTGCCGTTGCGCTTCTTCATCGGCCTCAATCTTGTCCTTGCGCAATATCTTGTTCTGGTTCTGCCCTTCCCTGAACTTGATATATTCGCCCGGCCCCATCGTCCAACTGCCGATAGCCGCCTTCAATACCTGTTTTAATGTGGATTCAGGCTTCTCGTCAATATTGGCCGGTTGAATTTCATCGGTCATTTTTGGCTTTTTGCGTAACAACATAGTTGACATATTTACACCCTTTCAGAAACGAACTTAAACTCTTTCTCGTCCTTTATCCGTTCCACTAACTTACTAAAATTGACTTTGAGTCCATCCTTGTTATGTTCGCCTAAATGCCCATACCAGCAATTCTTGTCTGTTTCATTGACATAAACCTTCATTCCATCCGGCCACCGGATTTTATTAATCTGCACATCGGACACCCAATAGCCTCTTTCTTTTAATCCTTCGTAACAGCCGTTAGAGATGGCATACCACGGGGCTTTAAATCCTTTGACGAATAATTTAATAATCGGCTTATCCAGCAAGTTAAGCATATCCTCTTTTATCCATAACTTACACTCGTGTGCCGGGGAATGCGCCCAACCATGAACGGCCAGTTCAATATAATCCGGCACGGATTTAAGAAACGCCTCCGGGCATAGGGCTGGGATAGCGTAAACCGTTACTTTGAACGCCGGATTAATCTTCTTCAACTCGGCAAACAAATCCAGCCGGTTACAGTTCAACGAAAAGTCATCAAATTCTATCGTAAGCATTTTTCCAATTCCTTATTGCCATATTCCATATATTTATTATAAGTCGCCTGAAACTTTTCGCCAAAAAACGGAAAGTAATTATTCCAGACAGAGGTTTCCGTCATTGCCGTTAATTGGGCGAAATCTTTCGTATTGAAGCTGTCAAGGGTGTCATTGAACGGCCTGCGGTTAATGCTCATATGGAACGCCTTTAATTTCCTGTTGGCCGCGCTGTCCATTTTAATTAATGGGTCAATTTCCTCGATAATGCGGCGAATAAATATTTCATCGCTGTTAATGGTGGCATTATAAATATCCCTCAACCTGTTCGGGTCTATTTGCTTGACTCCGGCAAAAAAAACCGGCTTAACAAACAGAACGCCGCTAATCCGCTCCTGACTGGGAATATCATTTTCGTTTATTCTCTGATATACCGTGCAGAACGAGCCGCAACGCTCTAACTCGGACAGCCCCCAGTTAAACATTCCCCGGCTGTAATCGCAAAACAAAAAATCCATATCGGTAATATAAATTATCTGTGCGGGTGTAATCGGCTCAACCCAATACCTTAAATAATGAGCGTCTATATCCTTAACCCTATCAATATTTCTGAATAACACCCGCTTGCCAAAATCAGCTATAATACGCCCCACACAATTACCATATTGTTCCATAAACATATCATAGTCCCGTATTAATACTTCCACTCTTGCATCGGGATTAGTCGTCAATGCTGTAACCGTGTAAGGGCAAACAAAATGATGATGCCGCCAATCAGTTGCCGCGTAAAATAGCAAATTAGTCATTACTGCAAATCCTTCAATTCACATAACCTATTATATGCCTCTTTATATTTTCTTATAACCTCATTCCAATATGAAATGGACTCAAAAACCGCCTTATTGTTAGTCCAAACTGTTGTCCAGGCATTACAAAACTTAAACACGATTTCCTTATATTCCGGGGCTATCTTGACCTTATCCCAACTATAGGGTGCGCCCTGCGTATCGTGCCACATTATTATTTCGGCCCGATGCCAGGATTTCTCGGCGCAACTTAACCGCGACCGGTAATGTCCGTCAACAAAGATAAGGTCAAAAAACTGCCCGGCCAGTTCTTTGTCCAAAACATCTTTCATTGTCTCCCATGTATAACAGTAACCTTTATGTTTGGTGTTCTTCGGGTCAACAAACTTGTCAATCCAGCGTTGTTCATTATCCACGCTGAATAATTCCACGCCCTTGCCGATAAGATAAGGCGTTGACCAGTCGCCCATCCCAAATTCCACCACGCGCTTAATATGCGCGCAAGCGAAAACAATATCAAACACAGGCAGATGCGAACCGGAAGACGGCGGAGTAGCGTTCAATTCCTTAAAATTTATCATAGTTAATCAATAAAATCAGGTTTTGGTATTGCGTTGTCCCGGACATCCCAGTATAATATTTTACCATCCGGCCAGACTTCAACCAAAACCTTGTAGAGCAAATCCTTTTCATCAAGGTTTCGGTTTATCACGATATAGAAAGCGACGTTCTTGGCTAAATGAGACGCCCAGTGCATTTTGGTATCAACCGCCGAAATACACCACTTGGTCTTGCGCCCGTATAAACAGGCCGCCTCATAACTTTGGGGAATTAATACCAGGATGCCGCCCTTATCGTAAATCCGCTCGGTCTCGGTTTCTTTCAGGCGGATCTCGTATTTCATTACCCCCTCGCCTTCGCGCATTTTAGACATATATTTCCCCCTTGACATCGCAGACTGCCTTGACATCCTCAACCGTGAATTTAACCGTATTGTGGTCACAATGAAAATCCCCGCCAACTTCATTTGGCGCGCCTTCCAAACTGGTCAGGTTATTATGATAGCAGTAGAACCCGCCCCCGACTGTTTTCGGGCATCCGTCCAAAGTAACCAGCCAGTTATGGTCAACAAAACAATGCCCGGCCACTTCCTTAAACCGCATCGGCAAAGCCGTCAAATTCCGGCTATGTAAATCAAGGTTCCCCTTCGCGCTAAAACTGCCGTCCGGGTTTTTAACTAAAACCATATTTGACATCAGGGCATTAGCCTTAAACAATGCAAATGGAACCTTAATTATATTTTCTTCGCTCATATTACCTTAAATGCGGGATTTTCTTAAACCCGCCGTTAGAGTCATTCAGTAAGAACTCGATAGTTTTGTATTTAAACTGCGTTTTCCATGCCGTATAGTTGAATGATAACTGGTCTCTCCGTGAAAACTTTTCAACCTCCGCCCACCACTTATTGCAGAACTCCGTCACTTCCGGCGTATTACGCCTGATGATTATCCCCGATGAAATTAAACCCGCCTCTTTAGGAAAGCCATCGTTTTTATAGGCTAACATCTGATTATTGATAATTTCGCTTCCGTCTTTATTTAATTTAATGCAGGCTAACGCCTCCTCATAAGCGCATTTTCTTAATGGATGCTCCATTGCCACAAACGGATTATTGTCTATATCAACTTTTGCCAATAATTCATCGGGATTAATCGTCATTCTAATATTGCCATCGAGCCAGATAGTTATATCGTATTCCCTTAGATACATAGAGGCTAAAATCTTTATTTTCCGGGCGTTCTTCGCATCATTGCCGCAGTTAATATAAATTACTTTAGCCGAATCTGATTTTAGTCCCTTATTGTTGGTAAAAATGAAATATTTCCAGCCCGGCACCTTAGTAAACTCCGGCGGCGTATCATACTCGCCGATAATCGCCGTGTAAACCGCCCGCTTAATTGTCCGGTCAATCTGAGACTTGAAATTCTTAAACCGATACCAATGATAAAGATATACGCCGTCCATCAGCAATATCTTTTCGTTCTTGGCCTGCACTTTCCACATTATATCGTTGTCCACGGTCAGGAATCCATCCTTAAACCCGCCTAATTCTTTCCAAAGCGACTTCTTAATCAGTATCAAAACCCCGCTCATCGCCTCGTATTTTCCCTTCAACGATATATCCTGAACCTCGTCATATTTCTCGGCAAAGAGTTTTTCCCCCAATTCCCGGTGGTAAACCATATCATTGTTATCTTTGTCTATTCCGTCAACAACCTGATATTTGCACTGCACCCGGTTAGTCATCGCCGTAAATAACCGGCAATTAGGATTTTGAGTCACAATATCATAAATCTGTTTGCCATAATGAACGGTGGTAAATATGGTGTCCCCGTCTATAAAACAAGCGTAGTCATCATCGCCTAACAGTTTCATAAAACTATTGTAATAGGCACCAACATTTTGGTCATTATTCCAAGGCATACTATAATAGATATTGATTTTCTTTTGGGCTGGAATAGTAGCATCCGGTACATCGGCGTAAATGTCTTGAGTAGTCATCACCTTACCCTGAAACACCGGCCAGGCGTATTTTGTCTCTGTCATAAATTTATAACGCTAATGCCACTGTTGCGGCGGTTTTGCCAATATCGGTATATAATTGAGCCCGTTTTGCCCGTTTTGCCAGCCGTTTCTGCTTGCGGATAGCCGCCCGTTCCCTTTCCAACGCCGCCAGTTCTTCCCATTGCTGGGTTGTCAAATCCTGATTAGCCTGCATAGCCTTGCGGCTTCCGGCCTGCCCCTTGCTTATCAGCATATTGCCCAGGCTTGACCGTTCTTGCGGATGGCGAATAGCCAGCAGTTTCTTGCGGGACTCAATATCGGCCAGCGTATTATTTCGCCCGATATTATCCGCCTTGTTCTGTAAGTTCATCATTTGTTCGTTGCCGTAAATATCACCCGCCGCCCCAATGCCGGTCCCAACCCATTCAGCGGTAGTCATACCCTGAATCCGGCGTTTCTTCAGCATCTTCTCAATATCGTATGCTGTGCTCCACGGATTACTTGTCATAAATTAGCTCCTTAATCGCTTCATCCTCTTCCAATAGGGTTCATAATAACTTTCTGTGGATGTTGTTGTTGGTATGATAGGAAGGTCATAACTTATTTTTCGCTCGCCGGGTTTAAACATATTCTTGACCTTAAATTGCTTTAATCTTGTTTTAATCGTGCCGTCATCGGCAACATATTTCTCATAGCCTATTTTTGGTATATCATTAACCGTTGGTATTGTTCCTGATTTAACTATATCGCCCGGAAAAGTCCCTGAACCCGGATAACTTATCCCTAACATTTTCTTGACCTTATACTGTTTACCCGCCTCACTTCCACCCCACTGCATTGGAGGCGGCGGGATAGTCTGATTTGCCGGCGGCGGCAATGGCGTAAACGGATTAGGCATTGAATTGGCGGTATTCCCCGGTGCCGGTGGCGGAGGCGGCTTACTTATCGTTGACCCAACTATCCGCGGCTCAGGCGTCTTATACGGCTCAAATCCGGACGGTTGTATCTTTCGTTTCGCTACAATAGGCATAAATTATCTCCTCTCGTCCAATTCCTGACTGGCGTAGGTAATAATACCCCGGCAGTTACAGGCGCACCCCTTATCATTGTTATAAAACCGGAAATTAATAAAATTACCCGCCAAATAACCGCTCTCATTTTCTAATTTAAGCGGATGGATAATAAAATTTCTATAGATACTGGTATCATCTCTATCGCCCCTGGCCTTGCCGGTATAAGACAAACTCACCCTGCCAATCTCTGTCCAATCCGGGTTATTGTTTATGCTGTAATAAACGATAACCTCATAATTCGCTTCCGGTATCCACAAACTGAATAGATCCTCAAACAGTTTGCCTATTTCCAGTCCGCCTAATTCCCGGAAGTCAATACTCCTGGTATCAACAATCCATTCTATCGGGTTTCCCTGAGTCCGGGAACCGTCAGTATTCAAAATCTCATAAAAACTCTTGGCATCCTCGTCAACCTTAGCCACATATCCGCTGTAATCGCCCAAATACAAATCGCCGGTATCGCTGTATCCCGCCCCCCAATAAGACGCTGAACAGGCGGTTGAGGTATGTTCGCCCGTCCACCCACCCTTGATGACTGCCTTGATAATATCGCCGATGCTGGTATCAAAAATCAGGCACTTATCGTTAGTTGTACCTGCCCCGTCAACAGAAGTGTAATGTAACCTGTATTGCGTTTCGGTCGTTTCGGCAAAGCAATTAGCAATATAGGTCTTGCTAATGTTATCAATCTGCGGCTTAATATCTTCGCTGATGCAGAACGCCTGAATACCGTTGAAATAATAGACACCCTGCTTGGCAAGGAAAATTATACCTCCGGCAAATGGTTTTATTGTCCGCCAGTTGACGCAACCGATATTCCTTTCCCGGATAATCTTCTCCCATATTGTCGTGGATGTATCCAGTGTGGTAATAGTGTTATTGGTGAATACAACCAGCAATCCGTTTAATTCCGCGCCGCCCCTCACTAATTCATCCGTGCTTTCATAAGGAAACGCCTGGTATAAATTAGAACCCCAAACATCGGGTTTAGCCAGTCCATAAACTTCCTTTAAAATCCCGCCATCTGACAGGGCATCATTTTCGTTAGCGCAATGATAAACCCTGTCCGGGTTAGTGCCATTAATCAATCCGTAAATCCGCTCCCGGCAAACCACAAACTGCTGGCAATCGCTGACTACCGCTTGAGCGTCTGATACGCCTATCGCTGTTGCATCAGAAGCGGCAAAGTCCGATACCGCCGCAAACTGCCAATCGGATATTACCGGCACATCGGAAGTCAATACCATCTGCACCGGCGTATCAAACCCGCTTCCGGCATAAGTAATCGTATTATAACTGACATAGCTCCAACACTTGCTTTCCGTCAATGCCGACCTTAAAATAGAGAATAACTTGCTGGTTGCGTCCCAGTAATACATTCCATCGCCGGAAGTGGCTATTAACTTCTCATAAGTCCCCTGATAAATCCGGTGCTGGGAAGAAATAGCCGCACTCAATGCCGTTGAGTTAAGCAATGTCGTGCCGGGTATTTTCTGGAATCCACCCTTATCCACTCTGGCGTTTTGCAGTTTCTTGGCGGTATTGGGCGGCATAATCAAATCACCCAATGATGTAAAAATCCCGCCGGTGAAGTCCATCTGGTCGTTTTTAATCAAAGCCCTCATCGTTTATTCCTCAAATACCCAAGCGTTAGGGTCAACCGGCATTTCGTTTTCGTTATAATTTTCCTTAAAATATGGAGCTTCATCCTCGTTGACATTATGCCAACCCTTCAGCCTCTTTAGCGCGTATTCGTAAGCCTGAACCGCCCGGTCAATCATTCCCTGGCTGGTTTCTCGTTCCGGCAATATCTTGGCGTAAGCTCCCAACGCCAGAATATAATGCCATTGTCCCGGCAATTCCGGCACATCATCGTCATTGAATAGCTTTAACGGCCTGATAACCCCTACATATTCGAGCCCATAAACCGCGTCCGGCGGCGGGTCTAACCGTATCTGCTCCACGCCCGGCGGCGAAATCTGGTAATTAACCGCCGCTTTAGTCGCACCGTAATAATTTACCTTAGAACTAATTACTGTTGCGCTACTAAATGAGTCAATAATATATTCCTCATCATCGCCGTCAACCCTGAATAGCCTGTCAACCACCCCGGCAGTCCAGACCGGGGCCACATCGCCGAATTGTATTTGTGTTGACGAATAAGTAACAGTTCCGTCACCTAACTGGCCGTAGTTATTCTCGCCCCAAGTGAATAATATTAAAGTATCGTTTAAAGCCATCGTTGAACGCCCCATAACACTTGCGCCAATAGCTAAAATATTCCAATCCACATCAGTTCCGATTTGTCCCGGTGTGGTCTTACTGGTAGTTGTGCCATCGCCTAATTGACCCACTGTATTTGAACCCCAGCCGTATAACTTGCCGGTTGTCCTGATACCCATAGAATGGCCATGTCCTCCATTAACCGATTCCCAATCAGTAGCCACCCCGATTTGAACTGGTGCGGTGCGTTGTGTGGTTGTGCCATCTCCAAGCTGATAAGCCGTATTCTTGCCCCAAGCCCACAATGTGCCGTCAGTTTTTATGGCAAAAGAATGTCTCGCCCCGGTTCCTATTTTTGACCAAGTGGTTAATGCTCCTATTTGTGCCGGTGAAGTCCCGTCAGTTGTTGACCCAATGCCTAATTGACCGTAAGAATTATTTCCCCAAGCCCATAGTGTGCCGTCTGTCTTAGTGGCAATGGCATGGTATTCGCCGCAGGATATACTTGCCCAAGTTGTGCCAGAGCCGATTTGCGTTAATGTAAAAGAAGCGGTTGTCGAGCCAATACCTAACTGGCCGTAAAGATTATTTCCGCAAGACCACAACTGCCCTAATGAGTTAAGGACAACTATAAAAGTCGCCCCGGCGCTGATTTTTGTCCAGTTATTTGCCGTGCCTATTTGAACGGGTTTATCTTGATTTGTAGTATTTCCTGTTCCTAAATTACCCCTGGCATTCTGGCCCCAACCCCATAATGTTCCGTTATTCTTTATTGCAATAGTAAATTCAACCCCGCAAGCCACATCCGCCCATTCAGTTTCATCACTGATTTTTTGCGGAGTGAATCTTTGAGAATTACCGCCTATCCCAAGTTGTCCGCTTGTATTTTTACCCCAAGCCCAAAGCGTGCCATCACTGGCAATAGCAACTGAATGATACCCGCCTGACGCTATCTTTAACCAACTAATACCAACGCCTTGAATAGTTTTGCTTCCGTTTGTCACTGTTATAAGTCCGGTCTTGTATAATGCCTCTGTTGTCTGGCCGATTGGTTTGTAAACCAAAGGCTCGTCCGCCTGCGTTACCATCGGTTTTAGCTCATTGTAGTAGTCTTCCGCCCAATGCCGCAATTTCCGTTCTGATGTCTTGGCAAACAGTATTTTCGTGCATCTGTCGTCCAACCGATAGATGTCTTTCCAAAGGCTGAATGATTTTGTCCCGCTTGTCCCCTCATAAGGAACTGCCAAAGTCAAACCGGTAGCGTTATCGTATTGCTTAACCCGATAGCTTCGGTCATCATTGGCGCAAAACAATATCCAGCCGTCTAACTGCCCGATACTTTCAATAGCGGTAAAATCAGTCCCAATCCCGGTGACACTCGTTGACCCGTTTGTTACCGTCACCGTACCGGTTGTGTAAGGGGCTTTAGTCTGCAAGAATAGCCGCCGCCGGGCAAACCACCAGTTGCATTGATTCCATATTTCCTGCAATGTATTATTGGTTTCTTCTTTAATCATCGCCCGCATACTGTCGCTTTTATCCGTTATACGCCGGGCAACGCTGTCAACAATAGTCTTAAATTTCATTGTTTACTTCCTTCGCTTAACCAGTTTCTTTTGTTCCGGCAGTTTCTTAATATCGGCGGTTTTGCTTGCCCATTCCTTAGCCATATTAGGTTTATTAGCAAACATCCACCGTGCCTGCCTTTTAGATACAAATGGCATTATTAGCTTCTTTCTTTACCTTATGCCTGGCAATAATCTCGCTATAAGCATTGATATATTTCCGGGCGTTATCTTTGGCATTGTAATTAGCCTTGCAATAATCGTAAGCATTGTCGCCAACCCTGTCCCGTTCCGCTTTGTTCTCTATCAGCCACGATAAAGCCTTAACCCAATCTTGCGTTTCTAAGGCAAAAAAGCCGGTCTCGCCGTCCTCTATTTCCTCGTAACAGGAAATTCTGGTCGCCACTGTCGGAATCTTTCTGGCTGAATTTTCCAGCCACTTGATATTGCTCTTACCCGAATTGAACCTGTTGACCCATAATGGCGCAAGTCCAATATCAAAATCCCATTCGGCATACTTTTGGAACCAGTCTTGTATCCTTGTCCTCTGTAAATAAGTGGTTTGCTTCGGGTGTTTTGTTAATAACCTATCTGTTTCCTTAGTCTTGCATCCGGCCCAGTGAAACCGGGCTTGTGGATACTTGGTTAAGATGACATCTAATGCCGGGACCACTAAATTAATATCGTGTATATGTTGCCCCCCGCCTGCCCAGCCTATTACCACATTATCCTTATCTTTATGCTTAGGCAAAGCATCTGTAATCTCAAAGTCCATACAGTTAGGCAATACATAAACATTGGAATTAATTTTTCGATAAACCCCGGCCAGTAGTTCCGTTGTTACCGTTATAGCCGATACGGACTGCATTACCTTAGTCATAATCCAGTGAATATCCTGGCCCCGTGGCCTGCATAAGAACAGCCAGCGTTTATCAGCCGGGTCTTCACCCACCTGAATAATACTCTTGTCGCCCCGGTATTTCAATATCTCCTCTTTCCTGATTTTCTGCACTTCGTAAACTTCATGAAACGCCTTCGGTCTGAATACATCGTATTGCGGATGTCTGCGGTCAATATGTATCAAGTCATCATCCAAATCCAATACCACCGGCTTTGTATAATCATTGATAACAGTATCAATCGCCGCCAATCCCATAAATGAATCAATGCGCTGAAATATCAACAAGTCAGCCCAGTTAATCACATTAGCCAGCGAATAACCTATCTTCGGGTCTATAATATCAGCGGGAATATTGCGGCAATCGTCCGGCAATCGCTTGACCTCGGCCAATCCGTTCTTCTGTATCCACTTGGCCGGTTGCCATATCCGATAGTAACCTACCCCGCTGTTTTCACTGTGTTGAAAAAATAAGTTCATATCACAAACCCTTGTTCCGCTTTTCTGATAATCCGCCTTAACTTGTCCGTGTCAATCAGTTTTCTTTCGCCAAGATGATTGATAATTGAACGCCAGCCCCGATGCTTTAACGCCCCGCCTTCGTCATAGATGTTTTGCTCGTAAATCGCTTTCTTCGGCACGGCTATCAATTCCCGGTCATAATGATAAATCGTGGCGGGCATTATGTCATACTCGCTATTAGGATTGGTGAAAATCCACAACGCGCTGTTACATCGCTTTAGACAGTTCTTTAATTGAGTCAAACTTATCATTGTTTTACCGAGGGGAGGGTTCTCAGCCCTCCCCTCGTCCTTATGGTTATATTGATGCTTGGGTCTTGATTACCTGTACCCGGTCTGCATCCAGCAGTTTCGCCAGGAAGTAGATAAACCAGCCCACCGAACCGATTTTGTTGGTCGGGTCGGCAGAACCAGCGGAACCCACCGGCTTAACAATCACATTGGGCTTGGTGAATGTCGCTCCAGCACCCTTGTTGCTCAGGTTAGGAACACCGAAAGCCCCCTCGCCGAACATCAGATTGTAATATAACTTAGCGGAAGAAGCCGCTTCTAACGGCTTGTAGATGTTGCTTGACACGAATACCCTTGCGCCAACCACATCGCCCGCTTTGTTCTTTTCAATCATCTTTTCGCCGGAGTCGGTGTATTTGCGAATATCAATCCAGCCGCCGGTTGCCGTATCACCAGTCAGGTCATACTTGCAATTCGGGTGGATGATACTGGGATAGAAGCCTTCGGTCAGGTGATGCGGTTGCACATCACGGCCTTCCAGACTGGCCACATTATAGCGCAGTTCAGCCACATCCAAGAGGTCGCTGGTCGCCACATCGCTGGCCGCTGATTTGCCGTTGGCAAACCGAACCGTGCCGCTGTGCAGAACGTTGCGGCAGAGCGTGTCAATGCTCAACCTGATTTGGTTGGCGAATATGTCCGTGAATGACTCAATGATTGGGTCAATCGCCACCATTGACAGCAGGTCGGAATGAGTGACATAATCCTCATACCGGGCGAGGGTGTCGCTTATCCGGGAGCTTGACATAGCGTTGGCCGAACCCACAACGCCTTCAGTTGCGGCTGATGTCACTGCCGCCAGATTCAAATACCGGAACCACACGATGATCTTGCCCATTCTCAGGGGAATAACATCGGGTTGCCCGAATTTGAACAGCTCCAATTTCGGAACCAGTCTGTCTAAGGCGCGTTTATTGTAATAAATCGCCATTTGGTTAGACAGCGTTGAAGTTGTATCCATTTTTTAAGGTCTCCTAATCAATCGGCTCAGGAAATCCCTTCTTCTCGTAATCTTCGTGCGACATTTCGTCTATTTCCGCCCTTGTATAACCTGACTTCTTGCTGGTAGTTTTGCCGCCCAAAGTCATAACTTTTTTGCCCTTGTTGGCAGAGTTAGTATCTTTGAGGGCTTCCGCCTTGCCCTTTTCCCGAAGGTATGCGTTCCAGTTTTCCCCCGCCGCAAGCACCAGGGCTTGTTCCCAGGTCAACTTAGGATTATCCCGCTTGATGGCCTTGCAGTCCTCCCAATAACCCTCGTAATCGCCCTGGTCATCCTTGCCAGCGTCTAACGCCACATCGGGGAACTTGGATTGTAACTCGGCTTTGGCTTTCGCCTCACTGAAATTATCAACCGTCCCCCGCAATGCGTCAATCTCGGCCTTGTTGCCAAATATCTGCATTAGTGCCGGGAGCCTGTTCTCAAACCACATCAATTCATCCTCTTCCATATCCGGGAACTGTTTTTTAAGGATGTCCATAGCCGCTTTGGGGTCTGATACCGCTGTTTGCGCTGGGTTTTCCTCTGCGCCAGGCTGTTTTTTTGTAGCGGGATTAAACAAACCCTCGCTAATCGCCTTGTCATAGAGTGCGGCCTTCTTCTGAATGGCCTCCATCGCTTTGCGTTCAGCCGCCAAAGTCTGCGTTTTCTTGGTGTAGTTCGACTGCATACCCTTGTAGGATTCAATAAGCTGGTCATACGCCGGTTTCATTGCCGGATTGCGCTCTATCTCGGCTTTCCATCGCTCCTGGTCTTCCTTTGGCATAAATGAAATTGCCTCAATCTCGCCTTCCGGTTTCGTGTCCGCCGGTTGATTTCCGTCTTGATTCTCCGTTGACTCGTCAGCAGGATTGGTCTCGATGACTTCCTCTGGTGCCTCAACGGTTCCTTCAGGATTGTTCAACATAAATCTGTTTTCCTTCCGCCTTTGTTACCCGGCGCCGCTAATCAGTTGTGATTGGCTCTAAAACACCGGGATTATCGTCTTTTTCCTCCACAATAAATTTGCTTCGTTCCTGTATCGTGTTCAGTAATTCAATTAGTGATTTCACCTCCCCCCTGATTCCCTGTAACTCGCTGTTATCGCAAGTTATCAGCTTGTCTTTCAGCCGTATTATTTTTTCGTTAATTATTTCCGTTATATATTTCCAGCCATCCGTGTTCTGCATCGCCTTTAACGCGCTGGCTATGTCGTTGTGTTCTTTGTTTGTCATACCACCTGCTCCTCTTCAACTTCGGGCGTAGCCGGTTGTTGTGCCTGTTGTAACGCCTGGTTTAATTGCGCCACCTGTATCTGCAACTGCTGGTTCTCAACCCTTATTTCCGTTTCTTCTTCAGGATACATCACATCATCCGGGTCAAGGTCATAAGCCTTAAATTCCCGCTCTTTCAGTTTGCGGATATTGACAGTCGGGTCTTGCGCATACTTAACCGTCAAACCCGATAATATTTTCTGACTGGCCTCCTTGGTCCCGAACGCCTGGCTTGATATCACTCTGACATCAAAATTGCCGTCAAAATCAGTCTTGCCGGTTATCAGTTTCTTTAACCGGTTAAACATTTTGCCCACCAAACTCTTGCCGGTTATCATTGCCGCTTTTTGCAGTGTCAGATTTTCCTGGTTAAGCAATACAAGCTGTTCCACCAACGGAACTATCCCGCCTAACTGAATATTCCCGATTTGCTCGTTAAACACCAGGTTACCCTCCTGGATAATCAGGTTAAGTCCCGATGCCGTTTCGGTTATGTTTCGGCCCTGGCCTCCCCCTCTTTGCGGGTCGTAAATATTAGTGTGCCGGTCGCAATACCTCAATATTGACGCCTCCTCGTTATCTATACTCGGCAGAATATTTTCGCCCAAAGCAATACGCTTAATAATATCCTCGCCTATCTCATCAGCCAATAAGATTGCTTCCTTCTTTAGTTTTCCCCAATCAATATTAGCATCCCTCTTGCCTAACCAAATGCCCCGGATATAGAGGTCAGAAAATCTCCGGCGCAAGTGCCGGACTTCGTTCAGTTCCTCGTTCTTGCTAATCAACTTCCGTACCGGCGATAATCCAAGATTGATATTATCTTCGGGATCACTGCATAACTGAAAATATGGCTTCTTATGTTTTGGCCTGTCTTTATATGGATTTTCGTGCGGGTCAATACTGATTATCTCTTTGCTGTCCGGCTCGATAATGTAGCAATGGTCGTCTTCCCACATCTGCCAAATCAGATATTCCGGGTCTTTTTCGTCTTCCGGCGGTTTGGCCGAATCCGCGCTCCGTGCCTTATGCAACGGGTCCGCGTCATTCCCGGCCCCGGTTCTGCCGCTTGATTTTGTCTGCCCGTTAATCTTGATGTTGTCCACATCCTGTAACAACCCTTCGGCCTCGTAATCTTTTAACAGGCTGAATCTCATTTCCTCACCTGCCAGTAACCAGTTGCAGGTGGCAATAGTCTCAGTTGGTTCAACCAAGCAATACCTGTTTTCTATGGGTGTAACCTTTGGGCATTGCTTTTCCATATCCCAGCTGGTCTTGCCGAACTTATTGCCCAAGTAAGACAATGGCCTTAACATCCGCTTGAGTGTTTGCGGCAAAGCTATTTCTTTGGATGATTGATATTTAATAATTGTTTCCATCACCGGCGCGGACTGCTCGTCATTAGACTCCACCGGCCCCAAGCCAAAGAAATCATCACCGGCGAATATGCCATTATTCCACCGGCTACGGATTGAGTCGGCATAGTCGGCCAATAAGCTTGTAAACTTCCACATCGCGTGTTGTGGGTCTTTAAGGTGGTAATAGTTGGTTAATACCTCTTCTTCCTTGCGGAATGCCCGATAGAAGTCCTCGGCGTATTTCTTCCGCTTCTGGAATAGCTCAAATATCTTTTCGTCTTGCATTAATGTTCCCTTATCTCTAATACCGCTTCGCCCGCCGGTTCATCCTGCGCAAATACCCAGGCCGGCTTCATCGGCGGCGGCTTTAGTTTTTTGCTCATCTGCGTATAGCCCCAAATACCGTAAACCGTGCAGTCACCCCGGTCAGGCGAACGCCCAAAATCCTTAATCAAATCCTCTTTGCTGGCTACGAGTATCTTGCCAGTCCGATTACGGAAATAATACGGCATTAATAATTGCTCCTTGATTTGCGCGTCTGGCATTATCTTGATATTCCCGCCCCTGTGCAACTCTGTTTGCGCGTTAAACCACATCTGTGCCCGGAGATTGTAATAGGTTTCATCCCCGCCCCCATTGCTATTAAGCAAATGCACCTTATACTCATTACCTAACGCCTTGCTTAATAGCGGATTAAGTACCTTGCCTATCCCGCAATCATCAGCCCATATATCCCGCCCGGTCTGCTTGCCTCTAATCCATACCACCACCCGCCCAATACTGTCATCCGGGTCGGCGCAGTTAAATATCAACTGGTCAGATTGATTGCCGTTATGCCAATGCTGGATTACCGTCTCGGATGCGCCGCCTATCGCCCAGTCAATACTGAAAAAATCAATCTTATACGGCGGCTCGACTACAAAATCACCGGTCAATGCCGCCTCTAAATCCTTGAGCTTGATTATTGTGTTATCTACACTGACAGTCGGGAACTCACCAAGACATCGCGGCTCGTACATCGGATTGTTGCCCGCGTCAAATCTGGCCTTTTCCTCGTCAATAAATCCTTGTGTAATCAGCCCCGGCACGCCTTTGCCCAGTGTCAAGCAATCCTGCCCGGATATATGTATAAGTCCGCTTGTCCGGGTCTTGAAGGCGTTATAGAACTCTCCGGCTATACGCAATGGATTGCCTATCTCTAATAGCCTGGAATTATCTGACGTGAGCAAGCTGTTAATTGACAAATGCACGGTATCGGCCACCGCGCTGGCCTCGTCCACGATTACTAATACCCGCCCGGATTTGGTATGGAATCCCTGTATTTTTTGGGCCTCCTCCACCGTTGCTTCCGGTTTGGTGGTAAATCCAATCGCATAATGGTCGTCTGATATTTTCCATTCTGGCGAACTGGGCATCATCTTGCCGCCTAATGCTACTTCCGCGCCATTATACTTGCCCCTGATTTCACCCCATAACAATTTCTCGACTTGTCTTGCAGTCGGCGCAGTCGTAATTACCAATGACGGCCTCCAACAACATATCCACCAGATTGCTATCTTGGCCGCTGTATGAGTCTTGCTTGAGCTATGACAGGCCCGGACATAAGTCCGCTTATTGTCAATAACAGATTTACAGATTTCTTCCATCTTGGACCAGACAATATCACCCGGCCACATTTTCCTAAAAAACAAAGTCGGATCCTTGCGGTATTTTGCCACCACCGCCTTTGCTTTTTTCAATTCTGTTTCTGTTGGGTCAATCATCTACTTTTTTCATTAGCTCCGCCCAGGTTAAACTGACATTGCCGCCGTGTGTTATATCCTGCGGCACGCTCCGCTTGGCTATTTCTAAGGCATACGACCTTTGTTTAGCAATCAAAGCGTTTTGCGCTTTCTTGGATTTCAGCTTCAGTGGGTCCTCGGCAAACAACTTGTCCAGGATTTTCCACGAGGTATTAACCACCTTAGAGCGCAAACTCTCGTCCACTTGCGTCCCGCGCCCGCTGTTTTGATTCCCCATAATTTTATTTTAAAATATTTAACTCTTTGCTTTCTTTGCGGTTAAAAACTTGTCAAAGCATTCTGGGCATATATATTTCAACCCCGTCAAAGCACCGACTCTAATCACCACTTTAATCGGTCTCTTGCACTTGTAACATCGCTTGGCTCTCATAGTCTTATCCCTGTGAATATTATACACTATTTCCAACCGACAAAAATTTCGCTTTTCCGAATGATACGAGATGATACGAGATGATACGAGATTTAGCTATAAACAGGAAAAGTAGAAAAATAATAAAAATCGCGATAAATCGTCAAAATACTTTGTCCATATCTTGTATGCACTCCATACAATATCTTGTATCAGTATATACAAGATATACTATTAGTTGATTTTGGACATACAACATATGGCGGGGCGAAAAATATTTTTTAGAAATCTTAAAAAATCTATTGACTTCTTTAATTGATTATGCGATACTATTATCAGACGAGACCAAGACAGCGGGGCAAACCTCCCCAAAGCTTGTGCAAGTCAGAGAGGATGACAACCTATGACACGGCAATATATAATGGATGATGTGGATTATGACTATCCATCCTGCGGCGGGTCA
>JAZDFP010000260.1:0-10872 GCA_043807745.1 Planctomycetota bacterium | reverse complement strand
GTGGATGTCTTCTCATTCCTTGCCAAGCCACGTTCAGCCAAATACAAAGCCGGGATGAAAAAACTGATAGAACGTGCCAAGTCAGAATCCGGGAGTAACCGTAACCACACCAAGTGCGACAAGGACAAAGGCGAAAAATAGGGTAAAACACCTAATTCCCGTGTTTCCTCATTTTCCAACTCCTTATAAATCAACCCCTTACGCAGGCAGGGGATAGTCCCCCACCCCCCTTCAGAGACTACCCCGCCGACTTGAAAGAATAGCCAGCCGACTTAGAAAGATTATCCAGCCGGCTTGGCAAGACTATCCATTTAGATTTTAAAGATTAGCCATATACCTTAGCAAGATTAGCCAGCCGATTTAGAAAGATTAGCCAGCCGGATTAGAAAGATTAGCCAGCCGGATTAGAAAGATTAGCCAGCCGGATTAGAAAGATTAGCCAGCCGGCTTAGAAAGATTAGCCAGCCGACTTAGAAAGATTAGCCAGCCGACTTAGAAAGATTAACCAGCCGGATTAGAAAGATTAGCCAGCCGACTTGGAAAGAATAGCCAGCCGATTTAGAAAGAATAGCCAGCCGACTTAGAAAGATTAACCAGCCGATTTAGAAAGAATAGCCAGCCGACTTGTAATATATGGGGACGGTCATTGAAAAAACAATATCGTATTATAAATAACTACGGTATGTCGGAAAATTTATTGGTTCCGGATAAATTGTAGAAAAGGGATGTGCCCCGCTTGCCATAGTAAATAGAGATTTTAATTGACATCTACGACGTGATTTTCTATCATTACAGGACAAGGGAAATTAGTAAGCAGATTAAGCAGATAAAACTGATTAAACAGATTAAAATAATATAGGAAAGAAATAAGTCTTAAATCAGATAAATCCGCTTACTCTTTATAATTTCCTAATATAATCAAAATGAATAACAAAATACTGTTGACAATACTGCTTGGCTTATCTGTCTGGTTTAGCGGACCCGACACGCCTTTCGCTAAAGAGAAAGAAGAAAAGACACCTGAGAGACTGAAGATTAAAACAAAAATAAGATATGATTTCACAGATAAACTCGGTAAATACGAAAAGACTTTGTCGCGTAAGGATATTTTTAAATATGATAATAACGGCAATATGATTGAGTATCTTTGGTACACCACCGACGAAAAGAAAGGCTGCAAGAGTATTTATAAGTATGATGCCAAAGGTAACAGGATAGAGCGTGATTTTTATATCTCCGAGGAATTATATTCCAGGTATATTTATACATATGATAATAAGGGCGGTAAGATTGATGAGTCTTCGTATGATGCGAAAGACAAGTTGGTTTATAAATGTGTTTTTAAATATGATGATAAAGGCAATATAATTGAATCCGATAAGTATAATACCAACGGCAAGTTACAGGATAAATATATTTATAAGTATGATGACAAGGGTAATGAGATTGAGGCTGCATTTTATAGCGCCGAGGACAAGTTATATTCAAAGGACGTTTCTAAATATGACGATAATGGCAATGAGATTGAATTCGCCCGTTATGACCCCGACGGCAAATTAAATCTCAAACGTGTTTCCAAGTATGATAGCAAAAATAATAAGATTGAATTCACCGAACACAATGCAAATAACAAGTTAACTTTTAAGTGCATTTTCAAATATGATAATAGCAATAGAATTGAGGAATCCACTTATAAAATAGAAGAGAAATTTGGTCGGATTGAAGAAATCCCTTCTTCCCAGATTACCTATACATACGAATTCTATCCCGAGCATAAAAAATAGGGATTTCGGGAACACATCATACTCTACGAACCCGGAACGGGTGATGAACCTGCCCGCTTCGCCGCCCTTTCTGGCCCGAATGGAACGACAGCGAGGCGAGCCGAACCATAAATTTCTTAAGCAATACCCGAAACACCAAATAAATTAGTAAGCGGATTAATCAGATTAATCTGATTATCAGATAAATTCGTTCAAATCCGCTTAATCCCTGCCCGTCCTCTGGCGGGTGCTTACCTCTTTGAAATTCCATACAATAGGATATTCCAGCCGAAGGGTGTGTCCTTATAGTCCCATACTATGGCACCCGTGAATAATTATCATAGGCATAGCCGGTCATATCGCCCTGCGAAATGGGGGTATCTCCGACCGCAATCGTGGTCGTGGCGTTGGTCGCTTTCGTGATGCGGGTGACAGTATTAGAACCCCAATTTGCCACCCAGCAGTATGTCCCATCTACCGCGACTCCAGTGGGGGCATCTCCGACCGCAATCGTGGTCGTGGTGGAGTCCGATTTCCGGATGCGAGTAACATTATTAGAATCCCAATTTGTCACCCAGCAATATGTCCCATCTACCGCTATTCCCTGGGGGCCACTGTAGACCGCAATCGTGGTCGTGGTGGAATCTGATTTTCTGATGCGGGTGACAGTACCAGAACCCTCATTTACCACCCAGCAATAGGTCTCGTCAACCGCGACTCCACGGGGGGTACTTCCCACCGCAATCGTGGTGCTAATAGCAGGATTTGATTTCTGGATGCGGGTGACATTATCGGAATAATAATTTGTCACCCAGCAATAGGTCCCGTCAACCGCGACTTCAGTGAGGTAACTTCTCTTCTCAATCCTGGTCGTGGCGTTGGTCGCTTTCGTGATGCGGGTAACAATATAAGCACCACCAGTTGACACCCAGCAATAGGTCCCATCTACCGCGATTTTATAGGGGCCACCCACCACAATCGTGGTCGTGCTTAAATCTGATTTCCTGATGCGGGTGACATTATTAGCACCAGTCGCAATATTTGCCACCCAGACATAGGTCTCATCTACCGCGACTCCAGCGGGGAAACCTCCGACCGCAATCGTGGTCGTGGCTAAAGTGGACTTTGTGATGCGGGTGACAGTATCAGAACCATAATTTGCCACCCAGCAATAGTCATCAACGGCCGTGGGCACAGCGGTGGGAATAAAGGTTAGATTAGACCCATTAGTCGTGCCTCCGGCATTGGTTGCCACCACCCTGAAGTTATACAGCGTATTTGTTGATAACGAACTTATGTTGGCTGAAACCGCAACACCGGTAGTGCCACTGCCAGGCAACGGAGAGACGGTCGCGGTAAGTCCATAAGTAGGTGGAGTGGTACCAGAAGCATAATCAAAGTAGCAGGAGGTAACATTAAATCCATTCGGATTTACCGTGCCGTTTAAGGTAGCAGAAGTAGCGGTTATATTAGTAGCCGCATTAGTGGTGCAGGTGGGCGGTGGTGATAGTGCGCTGGTGGTAAAACTCCATTGATACTGGCTTGCTATGTTGTTACCAGCCAAATCTGTTGCCGCATTGCTTATGGTGCAGGTATAAAGAGTGCTATAAGTGAGATTGCCGGTCGGGTCAAAGGTCATTATATTACCGGTCCAGGAAAATGCGCCAGATACAGAAGGCGAGATTGAAAATGCGCCCTGTGCCGTAGATTGATTCATCGCCTCACTGAATGTTACTGAAATATTGGTGGATACCGAAACATCAATTGAATTATTTGAAGGACTAACTGATAATACAGTAGGTGGTGTTGTATCAGGTGCAGCCGTGGTAAAACTCCATTGGTACTGGATTGCTATGCTGTTACCAGCCAAATCTTTTGCCGCAGTGCTTACGGTGCAGGTATAAGGAGTGCTATAAGCGAGATTGCCGGTCGGGTCAAAGGTCATTGAATTAGTGCTCCAGGAAAATGCGCCGGATACAGAAGGCGAGATTGAAAAGGCGCCCTGTGCCGTGGTTTGGCTCATTGGTTCACTGAATGTTACTGTAATATTGGTGGATACCGAAACATCAGTTGAATTATTTGAAGGGTTAACTAATAATACAGTAGGTGGTGTTGTATCAGAAATGATTACCGATAGTCCTGAAGACCATCCTGAGATAACAGATGGATGCGTGGAGCATCTGGCTCTTGCCCTGATGTTGTATGTGTTACCTGAGGACCATGTTTTTGATTGAGATGCCGAGCCCCAGGCGGACCGGACTGTCCCATCACCTTTCCAGTCAAACTGGTATTGTATGGTATGCCCTAAATTAGACAATGCGCCGCCGGTAGAATAACTATAACTTGTGCCCGTAGTGCCGGCGGTTGTGCCGGTTGGTTGATTGGGTGTGCTTACAGTCTCACTACTTCCACCGCTACTACCGCCACTGCTGCCGCCACCGCAACCGACATAATTAAAAACGGTTACATAGATGATAAATAATACGCCTATAATAAGTCCTAATAGTTTTGTTCTTCTCGTAAAATACCTCCTTCCACCAGTGGCGGATTTCCAATTTTAGTATTTGGAATGTAGAATACAGGATACAGATTGCTTTTTATAATAATATATCTCTATGGATATAGCCCATTAAGGCTTTTTTAACGGTGTCAGCAATTCTACAAATTGGTCCATTTGGTTCCTTATAATTATTAATGTTACAAATACCCTAAAATATTACAATTTTAGTGACGTTTTACCTTTCGTAGTAATCGGAGTCAACCAGTCTGATTCCATTCGGGCAGGTAGGAGGATTCTGTCTGCTCTATGCAAACTTTTGACTAATAACCACTATGGAAGAAATAGCCCTTCAAAACCAATACCCCAATCAAATAGGGTTGGTGTTACGTTTGTATCTGTGGTAGCAAAATTAGCACGGAGTTTAATACCTTGAACACCACTCATAACCGATTCGGCTGAAAGGTCAGTGCCGGACGAGACATTGGTGAGCAGGACAGAATCATTTGTAGAATTCAAGATATCCACACTAAATGTAGTATTTGCCGATGCATTATAAGTAAAAGTCACGATGCCCCAGGACGAAATACTTGACGGTGATACAATTGGAGGTGAAACATAGGTACCTGAAGAGGCATATAATAAGCCATATTCCCAGGTCTCGTTGTTATAAGGATAACCTCCGAATATGACCGTCCTCTGGCGGAGCGAGTCATATGCCATCCCGCATCCCTCTCGTACCGTAAGCCCGGATGACGTGATACGTTGCATCCAGTCTGTGCCATCCCATTCCCATGTCTCATTATTGAGAGAGCCGGAATCACCTCCGAATATGATAGTTTTCTGGCGAATAGAGTCATATGCCATCGCATGGACGGAACGTTCCGAGGGTGTGACTGTAGTAGAATAACGTTGAAGCCAGTCTGTCCCGTCCCATTCCCAGGTATCGTTGTAACTAACAGGATTATTAAAACCTCCGAATAGGACTGTTCTCTGGCGGACAGAGTCGTATGCTATCGCATGGTAGCATCGTCCCGCGGGTGTGACCGTAGTAGAATAACGTTGAAGCCAGTCTGTCCCGTCCCATTCCCAGGTATCGCCATCAACAGTGGTAGGATACCCCCCGAATAGAACAGTTCTCTGGCGGACAGAGTCATATGCCATTGCATGGAGGTATCGTCCCGAGGGTGTGACCGTAGTAGAATAACGTTGAAGCCAGTCTGTGCCATCCCATTCCCAGGTCTGGTTGTTAAAAGGGAATCCTCCGAATAGAACAGTTTTCTGCCGGACAGAGTCATATGCCATTGCATGTGCGGAGCGTGCCGAGGGTGAGGTTGACGGAAAACGTTGCGTCCAGTCTGTGCCATCCCATTCCCAAGTCTCGTTGTCTTCAACACCGGTATCCCCTCCGAATAGGACTGTTTTCTGGCGGACAGAATCATATGCCATTGCATATTGGTATCGTGCGGTGGGCGTGAATGTAGTAGAATGACGTTGGAGCCAATTAGGAATGACTAAGGTTACATCATTATTAGAAGTAGCCGGTGCGGTATCGGCAAAAACGCCTGTGCTTGATGAGAATGTGGTCTGCGACCAGTTGCCAAAAGTCCGATTCGTTCCTTGTGTCGTTCCTTCTGCGTTGGTCGCCACACATCTAAAGTTATATAAAATATTTGAACTGAGACTATTGACTGTGGCTGAAACCGCAACACTCGTGGTGCCGTTGCCTATAGATTGTAGAGTTGTGCTAATTGGATAGGTAATAGGAGTGGTAGTAATCCCATACTCAAAATAGACATCGGTAGCAAACCCCTTGGGATTGACAATACCATTTAATATTGCTGAAACAACGGTTACATCAGTAGCCGGATTGGTTGTTACGGATGGTTTTTGTGATGTAGATGCGGGTGCACTACTTCCACCGCCTCCGCCGCCACATCCGACATAATTAAATATGGTAACAAATGCCAGCAATAATAAAATTGCCGTAATATAATATGCATAGTTTTTCATGATATTCCTCCTTTTATTTTTTATTTATCGCTATTCTTTATGTCTTATGAATTGTTTTAACGACAATGCGTGAGCCCTCAATCTTCGCTACTTTGATGGGAGTGTTTTTATCTATCATTTCGCCTTCAGTAACCACGTCAAATCTCTTGCCGTCAATCAAGACCGTTCCGGATGGCCTGAGGTTAGTAAAAGCAACGCCTTCTTTGTTAAGAAGAAAATCAAGCCCTGATTTTTCCGAATGGAATCCTTCTTCAACCGGCAGGCTCTTTTTCAGGGTGAGTTGTTTAAGCCCGAAGTAGAACATTAAAGGAATGGTTATGATTGATACAATAATCTGGCCGATTCCCAAAAGGGTGCTTTGCTGGAATCCGTAATATATGCTGAGAATCAGACCCAATCCGCCCAGGACTGCCAATACCCCGCCGCTGGGTACAAAGACTTCCAGGATTAATACTGCAAATGCCGCAACATATATCAAAATAATTATTTCAATGCTCATAAATTTAATCCTCTTTTAGTAAAGTGGAGGTTTTAAGCCCACATTATCCATTAAAAAAGACCAGACATCTGTTTTATATTGAATGGTTTCAGATAAAGTAGTTCCTCCGCCATGTCCTGATTTCTTATGGACTAATAATAGTATCGGTTCACCTTCCCCGACGTAAAGTCGGGATTGCATTTTCGCCACCATCTTCATTGCATGAAAAGGATAACATCGCGCATCGTTTTCACTGCCTACAAAAAGAATTGACGGATATCTCGTTCCATCAACAACATTGTGATAAGGAGAATATTTAAGAAGATATTTAAATTGTTCCGGATTATCGGCGTTTCCATATTCCTCAGCCCAGATATTGGCATAACCGAATTTATGATATCGGAGCATATCCAAGAGAGGATTGCCACAATAAGCGGCATTGAATAAATCCGGTCTCTGCACAGTTACAGCGCCTATCAGTAAACCACCATTACTTCCACCACCAATAGCAATCTTCCGTGGATTGGTATATTTATTTTCTATTAGCCATTCTGTAGCGGTAATAAAGTCGTCAAATACATTCTGTTTTTTATCAAGCATACCAGATTTATGCCATTCCTGTCCATACTCGCCGCCGCCCCGTAAATTCGGTATGGCAATCATACCACCTGCCTCAAGCCAGATTACATATGATGTTGAAAAATCCGGATTCATCGGAATATTAAAACCGCCGTAGCCGGTTAAATACACAATGTTATTTCCATTTTTTACAACATCCTTGTGATGGATTAAGAACATAGAAACATTAGTGAAATCCTTTGATTTATACCAGACTTGCTCAGCAACATAATCGGAGACATCGACATCAATGGGAGGACGGTGATATAATTTTAGTTCATTTCTCTCAAAGTCGTATTTAAAAGTTGTGCCTGGATAGGTAAAGGAAGTAAAGTAAACCCAGATATCATTTTTTGACCAATATCCCCAAACATACGCACTGCCAATTGTTGGCAAGGTAAGGTCTCGTATGTATTTCCCATCAAGGGTGTATATTTTTATTACGGTAAAGGCATTATGAGTATAAATTGCATAGAGATGTCCTGCAACACCCGTTACATATAAAAGGTTATCATTTGTTTGAGGAATCAGTTCTTTCCAGTTTTTCTTATCCGGCTTATCAACGTCTGCTACATAAACTTTTCCCTTAGGTGCATCAGAATCGGTCCGGATAATAAGTTTATCTTTTATTACATCTACATGGTATTGAGCATCAAACCCGGTAGCAACCGGTATCATTGATTCATCACTATTGAGTCTTTTAAGATAGACCTCATTCTTATTAAAAAGACCCCGGTAAAATAGAATATATTTACCATCCTCGGTAATACCTGCACCATGAAAATATTCTTTAACCTTGTCGTGCGAGAATATCTTCTTGTCTTCGGATGGCAGAGTTCCTAATTTATGGAAATAGACCGACTGCCAATAATCTTCTTCACCGTCGGGCACTTCGCCCTTTAGAGGAAATGTTGAATAATAAAAGGCAGAATTATCCGGAAGCCAGACAATATCTCCCTGGCGCCAGCCCCGGAGTGAATCGGATAATATTTTTTTTGATGACACCTCCATTATTTTAACAACGGATTGCTCATTACCTCCTTCTTCCGTTGCAAATGCAATATAATAACCATCACGTGAAGGTGTTACAAAACCTAAAGTTTTCAAACCCCATTCATTTGGATTAAGCAAGGGTTCTGCAGAAACAGTTTCATTCTGTTTTGTATAATATGCCCAACGTTCCCAATCTTTCTTTATTGCCGAGAAAAATATCCGCTCTCCTATCAGTACTTTTCGAGGAGTGCTTTCGTCATCATATTTCAATAGTTTATTAAACCGTTTTATCAACCATTGACGCTGCGGCAGTTTATCAAGGTATGACCTTGTAATCTTTTCTTGAAGCGCTACCCATTCCTGCACTTTTGGGTTTTTATCGTCTTCAAGCCAGCGGTAGTTATCAACAACTTTTATGCCGTGGAGTTCATCAACCACATTGGTTTTGGCTGTTATTGGATAATTTATCTGTTTATTATTCATACTGCAACCCATAGTAATAATTAAAGTGGTTATTATTATTATGAACAAACTTGAACGAGATATTTTCATCTTCATTCTATTATCTACTAAAGCCGTTAGGTGATTTCGTCTGTCTTTCTCTGGTTTTAATATAGCGGATACGGCTCATAAACTCCTAACCTTAGCGAGAAGTTCGCTCTACTACAATCCGGCTGCCGTCTATATTTATAACCACAACGGTTTCGCCTTTGTTAATAAAATCACCCTCGGTAACCGCATCAATGGTCTCATTAGTCTCTTTGCCTGTTGAATCAAGAATGGTTATTTTACCGACCGGTCTTAACGCGGTAAAAACGATGCCTTTTTTACCGAGAAAAGCCGGTGTATCTATTTTTACGCTGCTGAACCCGGCATCGGTTTTCTCATCAGCCGACAGGACAAGATGATGGAAAAATGGCACTAATGAAAGATAACGAACGAATAGTATAAAAATAATTACTGCCAGACTAAAAGAAATCCCGACCGTAATAAAATTCTTCTGCAATGTTTCCAATTGCCACGGCGCACCTTTGATATCCGGTATGGTGAATCCCTGCATTGACAGAATCAGACTGATTAGTATCAAAATCAAACCGCTGATACCGAATACGCCAAAACCGGGCAATAAGAAGATTTCTACGGATAACAAACCTATGCCCAGCATAAATATTAATATCTCGGTAAATTCAGCCAAACCGACCAAATAATGACCGAAGAAAACGAGTCCGAAACAAATAATAGCAATGGCTTCCGGTAATCCCATACCGGGCATTTTGAGAGACATTCCAGCGGCAATCAAACCTGCCAATATCAAAATCGCCGATACGACCGGCGAAGTTAAATACATTACCAGATACTCGGACCAGGTCGGCGTAACCTCCTTAAACCGGAAATCCTTAATGCCTAAGACCGGCGGGATTTCAGAACGGTCATCTTTTATGGCTGTGGCTAAACCGTATCCGAGGGCATCTTTAGCAGTAAGATTCAATAGTTTGCCTTTGGCATTAACTAATTTAATTTCTTCAACCGCCTTATTTTTTGCATATGCTTCCTGTATTTCTTGGGGCGTCAGAAATTGACGAACTCCATCTACCAACACTTCTTTCACTTCTAATTCTTTATCCACCATTGCCATAACGAGATTAGTCGGATAGCCTTTTTTTTCGGCACGGGCTTTGAATTCAGCCCTTAAAGCCGAAGTGTATTTTTCCTGATGGATTGACTCATTCCCGCCGCCTGAAGCAATAACTTCAGCCGAACCGATACTTGATGCCTGTTTCATTATAATTTTATCGGCGGAAATGGATATAAGAGAACCCGCTGACCATGCCCAATGAGTGATATAAGCCACGGTAGTTATCGGCGAAGCACGGTCTATGGAATTACAAATACCGATGGTATATTCCTCACCTCCGCCAACCGCCCCGCCGGGTGTGTCTATCTCAAAGATAATAAGAGATGCCTTTTCTGCTTTTGCCTGTTCCACAGCGTGACGAATAAAATAAGCCAACCCGCGGTCCATTATCGCTCCTTTTATGGGAACCACATAGATTAACGCCGTCTGGGTGGACGTAATATTTGCGTTCTCAGTTTGACTGATAGCGGTGGTTTGAGCATTTATTATTAATATACCGCTTATTAAAATAATGACTAATAAAAGATATTTCAGCATATAGGATTTGTTATTATGGATTAAAATATTGATTCGTTAACCCCCGTTAGAAATAGGTCGTCCCGTCCCGCTAAAGCGGGAGGCGACCGTAACATCATATCAAATTCGCCTGGCTTAGTGATAACATCTATAGATTCTTATTTATCTTGATACATTTCTATCAAACATTTTTAACGGGGTCAAGATAATTGGCTTACTTATTTCCGCTTTTCTTAGATTGACATAATCCGAATAATTTAATTATATTAAATATAAGGGGGAACATTTATGAAAAACTTAGACCGACGCCAGTTTTTAAGAACTGTTTCTATTCTCGGAGTTGGAGCTCTTACAACAA